>PAKT01000048.1 GCA_002710725.1 Spongiibacteraceae bacterium | reverse complement strand
TTTAGGCAACTTAGGACGATGATGTTTCTCCCAATAACTCATACCATCCTTGAGAATCTCAAGGCCGTCACCGAGCAGAAACTCTCTGAAGGTGCGGGCCACCACCGAGGTGGTCCGCTCTCTGGCATTGACCAGATACCAGAACTGCTGCAGCGGAAAACCTTCTACCGGCAGTATCGCCACATCTTCCCGGTCGCCCTGATCAAGAATATGGCCGGACACCACCGCCAGTCCAAGCCCCGCCATCACCGCATGCTTGAGCGCCTCATTCGAGGCAATGGTCATCTGTTCACGCACCTCCAGGCCCTGCTCCGCCAGAAACTGGCTGACCGTATGCCGTGTGCCGCTGCCGGTCTCACGCACCAAAAAACGCTCGCCGGCAACATCACTCCAACGCAGTTTGCGCTTGTGCGACAAGGGGTGCTCACGGGAGGCGATCACTACAAGAGGATTGGAAATCAGTGGTACGGCTTCAAGCGCAGTGTTGCTCGGCGGATCACTGACAAAATAGAAATCGTCAAGGTTGTACTCCAGCCGCTCCAGCAATTGCTCTCGATTGCCGACCTGCAAATCCACTTCAATACCTGGAAAGCGCTTACAGAATGGGCCCAACAAATGGGGAATAAAGGCATTGGCACTGCTGGCCACCGCCAGGCTCAAGCGCCCCGCCTGCATTCCCTGCAATTCACTGAGGCGCATTTCCAACCGTTCGATGGAACCAAAAATCTCCCGCGCAGCCTGAACCACCTGATCGCCTGCTTCCGTCAGCCTGATCCGCCGCCCTACCAGCTCGTACAAAGGCATATCGATACCTTCGGCGAGTTTGCGCAGGTGCGTCGAAGCACTGGGCTGGGTAAGATGCAGTTGCTCGGCGGCGCTGACAATGCCGCCGCTCTCCGCCACGCGCAGCAGAATTTCCAGACGGCGCAGAGTACCGATACGAGACGCGAGACGGGGGACTGGCGTACTGTTTTTCATATTTACAAAAGGCTATGCCAAAAACTCAAAGATAGCACTATGGCTATATTTAATCAGAGCGTCAAATACGACCGGAGAATAAAGATGATGACCCCCCGAACCACCGCCCTGGCCATCGCGGCCCTGCTGTTTGGTGCACCAGCCTTATCTGCCGACGTTACCGTTTCCGTTAGCAAGCTCGCTTCGGACACTGGCGCACTTGTCGTGCAGGTCTACGACAGCAAGGATACCTGGCTATCTGATGACACCGTGCTCAGCAAACGCCACATATTGAGTGAAGGTGATGCGGGTCAGACGATTGTGATCCCCATAGAACTGAAACCGGGCCGCTATGCGCTTTCGGTGTATCACGATGAGAACAATAACGAAAAGCTTGATGCGAACTTTATCGGCATCCCCAAAGAACCGGTGGGATTGTCGAATGACCATCGGCCGAAGTTTGGACCGCCCAGTTATGATAAGGCTGAGATCGAGATTGGTGAGGGTTCGGTTGTGGAGATTCTACTAGATTGAGGTGTGGGCTGCCCCAGGAACTCCTGGTCTATTATTTGGACTGGCTTATACGGCTCGTTGCTTGTTGTGTAAGCCTCCAGCGATCTTATATGCCCCAGCTCGAGTCTTGGGATCGATCAGCAAGTAGCCACTCCGCACCCAGCCATGATAGGTCAGCTGGTTCTCGTGCGCTGTGACTACACTAACAGCAAGTGCCTTTAGCGCAGGATTTTACTCGGCAATGAACATCTGTTCTGACACCAGGTGCTCCATAGAACTTAATCCCGCAACGCTGGCACGAGTAAAGTATATTTTTTAAATCTATCCCCCGCCTTTAGCAGCCCCATGAAAAGTGGCCGCATCCACATCCATAGTGAGGCCACTAAAAGAGGTGTTTCGCGGTACTCCAAACCAGTAAGTACTGGGACTGGAGCGTGGTTGAAAATACGCCTTAACTCGGCAGCCGATAGACCTGCCGACTGAGCATAGATTTCGCCCTGCACGTCATTGAATGCAAAGTAGATCAGTATAATACCGCAGATCAGATATACCTAACGAGAAGCCCGGGAGCGTGACACCTTGTCAGGCACAGTTTCAAATCGATCTCTTACCAACGCGACCATTTCCGAACTACTTTCGTCTTTTGTCTTCGCGCAGTATTCTTTCACCACACTAAAATATAAAATATTAGCGGCGACCGGGAAAAGGACAATATAAGAAACTAACCCCAAAGCAATAGCTGCCCCCCCACCTGTCTGCTCCCACCCCCAATATGTAGAAAAAGCGACAATGAAAGTAAGAATAAAGCTGTAATGATAACCAATCCTTCTGTGGGCTATCCAAAACGGCCCAAAGATAGCGGCCGACCAGTTCCACGATGCTCTATGATAGAGTCGGCGCTCTAGCAACGAGAATTTTTCTAGGTAATAGCCCTGCCCTTTCGGACCAATTGCAGTTCTATAAAGCAATTCTCTACCCACTTAACATCCCTCTGGCGCAGTGGCTTTTTGAGCTCCATATAAGGGCAAGCATTAAAACAGCTTCTCAGTGATGGCAGTGTTAGGGTTCGGTGGCGCATCGGGGTGACGCTCCAAAATTCTTGCGGTAGAATGACTCAAACTTTGTTTCCCGTATTCAGAATAATTCCTCATGCAGCCTTGTTGATGATAGGAATTTTCGCGCATTTGTGGGTTCTGGCGGGGTTCTTTTGTCGAACAACTGCTTAGTTCGATAAAACGTCGCCCCCTTCACAATGACTCACATAATTTCCAAAGCAAGTCCTGCGATTCTTTAGATAGCCCACTTAAAGGTATCGCAAGATTTTCTTCACCTGTTATCACCTCAAGTTTTCTACCTGAAATCGATAATTTTCGTATTGATGAAATCTCAATTTCCATTACTCCCAAATGAAATAAATTGGTTATCTTCAACTTACTACTTGAAGCTGATATCAATGGGTTTTGAATTTGCCCCCATGTTAGCGCACCATAAACAAAGCATAAAAAAGTAGAGGCAATAGCACCATATAGCTCCCCGACATAGTAAGAACACACAATCATCGTCGGTCCAATAACGGCAAAATGAAGCCCGAGACGCCTAGAAATCCAACTAGGTCCAGCATACACATCAAACACCACAGTAATCTTCCTTGATTGACGAGGTAATCAAATACTGTGCGACAGATATTGCGATAACTGACATTATGATCGCAAGTAATGGTAGAGCGTAGAAACCCAGAGCCAATATACCGACCCAAGCAGCTAGCGAGAACATAAAGATGGCAAGGCTTGCCGCTCTGGAACAACCGGAAAGTTTTGCATCAATTACAGAAAGTAAAACTGCTACAGGACCTAGTACTGAACTGACCTTTGAAAATACCTTGCCGAGACCTATGGCAACTTCTAGAAATTCAGCGATGCTTACTCCAATCCCCAAAACGGCAATAAGGGCGCTAATAGCAGTCTGTAGCGCACCTCCATTGGCCCCACCGGCTATCTTATATGCACCTGCACCATATGGGCTTGATGGGGCGCAATTCAGCGGTGGCAGTGATGACTGCGGCTGCGAAGAAGATTATGGGCTAAATAACAAAACACATCGTGATCTATTGCTTATTAGCTAGCATTACCACTTGGTTCAAACGAATCACGTTTTCTGAATATCGAACGGTGTGAAAAACATCATAAACCCCACTATAACTATGTCTGCGAAAAGCATATGCAAGACACTGAAATTCAGCCCCACTATTGTGGCAAAAGAAAGAGCCAGCGTTCCAACAACAACGCTGGACTTTCTCGGCGCCAGCGAACATTTACAGGCACAACATTGCAATTCATCCTTTATCAACGAAGTTATTGGCAATTTTTCCTTGCAGCTAGGGCACTTTTTAAACATTCACGCCATCCTTAATTGCATCGGTCTTCCGCAAGCTCTTTTGATCCGAATGAAGCGAGAACCGACAACATTGGCACTAAAATATACAGCGCAAGCCTTGACAAGCCTAACCCCAAAGGTCCTAGCATCAGCGGGATAAGTATACCAAACAACAGTATAGGAATTAGAACTACAAACACGTCTACCCCACTGCACTCAACTGCAGCACCAATAAAAGACAATAATCCTGACAACCATGCAATTCCTTTTGATATTACTTGAAAAGGCCCCTCCTGAAACAGTAGCTCTAGAGCGCCTGACATCAGCCCAACAAAAAATAGCAGTGTGTTTAACGCTTTCTGGATCGCTGTGCTAGATCCATTCATGCCACCAGCAATTTTGTACGCACCAGCGCCGGTATTAGGATCGATCAGCAAGTAGCCACTCCCCACCCAACCATGATACGTCAGCTGGCTCTCGTGCGCTGTAGCGACATTACCAGACAGCACCGAATTTTTGATCTCATTTTCCACTTCAAAACCAAGGTTTATAGCTGCTAGACCCTCATTGAGGTTGCTTTGAGTAATGGTCCATATTTTTTGCCCTTCCGCAGAAGCTATAGCTAAGGCCTTAACCGCAGAAATACCGTGAGCAGGATTTTCCTCAGTACTGAACATCTGCTCCGGAACCAAATGCTCCATAGCACTTAATCTCGCACCACTGGCGCGTGTAAAGTTGATTTTTTCAGATCTATCCCCGCTTTTAGCAGCCCCGTGAAAAGTGACCGCATCCACATCCATTGTCAGACCACTAAAAGAGGTGTTGCGCGGTACGCCAAACCAGTACTGGGGCTGGAGCGTGGTTGAAAATATGCCATAGCTCGGCAGCCGATAGGTCACCATACCTGCCGACTGAGCCTGGATTTCGTCCTGCACGTCATTGAGCGCAAAGTAGCTCATGATGGTGCCGTAGATCAGATCACCCATAACATCGTGCTTGGTGAGAGTTACTAGCTGGTTGTCATCACCGGACTCCAGTTTGGCTTTCGTACTTTCCAGGTTTGCCTGGAGTGATTCGGCCTGATCGGCGCTGATACCCTGAAGATCAAGTCCGATTGCCCTGTATTCTCCGGCGATCGGGTGATTAACCGAAGTAAACCATTTATGAGCCGGGCTATACAGGCCCATGGTTTCATACAACTCCGTACCCATGGTTTGCGCGGGGCCACTCTGGATAATTTCCCCGTCTGCGGTTAGCTCGGCGACCAGATTGATCAAGTAGCCAGGTAGAGTGTCCGGCAAATCATTGGGGTCGATTTCTCCCGTTTCCGGGTCGGGCTCGGGCAGATAGCTTTCGATCACCTCCTGATCATCTTCCGTTGCCGGGCGAAAACTGAGCGCTAACTTCTTGCCGGCGAGCTTGACTGTCGGCTCGTTAAGGACGATGAACGGTGTGTTTGGGTAGCCGGAATTCTGTGTTGCCAGTTCATATTTAAAGCGGTGCCGCAAGGAATCCGGAACCTCGGAAAATACCTGTTGGGTGATGATGTGTTCGTAGGGGAGCCCCGCAGCCAGCGGCAGCGGAGGCAGAATCTTGATCTCCTGCAAGCCCAGCACTTCGCCAACAGTGGCATCCGGGTTCTGGTTATTGATATAAGCTTCAAGCTCTGACTGAAAAGATTGGAGATGCTGCTCAATAGCCTGCTGGGGAATGTTCTGCACCCAACCCTCTTCTTCATTGATGACCGCGCTTTGCTCGATATCGCTGGCCAGTGCCTGCGGGTCAAACGGTACATTCTGCTCAAGCGCCATGCCTTCACTGAATTCATACTGTTTAAATGACGCATCCATGGGAAGCCAGCGATCCCCCTGAATATTCTTGACGCCTCGCGAGGGCTCAAAATCGACGTAGGCTTCGACCCAGGTATGCTCCATCCGGATCGCCCTGACTTGGCCGCCCGAGATCAATGCCGTATTGGGTACTCCGCCCTGCCCCAGCAGACTTTGCGCGGCCTCCGGAACATTAACACCTCCAACCCAGTTCATGACCTTTTCAACCGGAATTTCCACCGTGCCATAGGCATATCGGGCAGGCACGCCGGCCGCGCGCAACAGGGCAATCAGCAGGCTGGCAGTATCCACGGCATTGCCACGGCGATTCTCAAGTGTGTATTGGGCGCCCTGAATGGAGCCATGACTGGGGATATAGCGAATATTGTTGTGTACCCAGCTATAAATCTCCACCGGGTTGTTGTTAAGACTTTCAGCCAGGGCTTTGATCTCATCGGTGATCACGATATCGATGGTGGGCGCAAGGTCGGCGTCGCTCGGCTTGTTGTCTTCTGACGTTAACCAGAATTCATGTTGCATTGACGTCGAGGCAAGTTGCGTGCGGCCCAACAGCGGATCAATTCCAAGCGCGGCCTGCAAGCCCTGCTTACTCATTTTGGGGACGCGCACCTCATCGGGAGGCGCTCGCCATGGCAGGTTGTTGGGCTCTACCGCGGTGTGCGTGCGCTTGAACTTCTCGTTCGCAAGGATTTCGCCTAATGCTTTTAGCGATTCCAATTGCGCATCAGCGTCTGAGGAGGCTGTGAAATCTTGAAGACTCCTGTCCAAATCCCCATATTTCGCCTTTACTTCGGCAATGGCCTTTGCGTGCCGTTCACGAATCAGCTTTTTAACCTGCCCCTTGGCCCTGGCTTCCAGGTTCTGGCCTTCGTTTTCAAAGCGCTGAATTGCTTCCTCGTAGGCCTGCCTTACCTGCGCCGCCAGCGTCTCAACCTCCTCTAGATCTTCTTCAGACAAGGGCCCATCGCCCAACCCCAGCTTTTCCAGCATACGAGAGAGCCAACTCTGATTCTGCCGGTAGTTGGATACCGAATCAGGCAGCTCCCTAGTCAGCATTTTTTGCAGTTTTTCCAAGCGATGCGACAGCTTCTTTTCCGGCGTGCTTTCGAGAATACGTTCTATTTTCTCGTCTCTTTGCCTGTCTTTATTTCCCTGTTCGGCAATTGCCGAGCCGACGGGGGAAAGATAAAAAACAAAGGTAAACATGCAAGCTGAGAAGAGGGATGTGCCCTTTGCCAGCTTTCCAAAGCGGAGCACATCCAGTGTCATCCCTGTCATTGTTACATCCTCAATCGAAATTTCGGTCTTGCTCTTTATAAGAGCACTACGTAATGCATTGAGCTTCCCAACCACGCCGAGAGTAATAACTTATAACTCTCGCTGTAGCTGGTAGAGCCAAGCACCCACCGCGAGCCTGAAATCCATAGCAGTAGCGCCTTCCAAGCCCGAGGCCTTGTCCAATGCCAGCAGCAGCGCTTTGATAGATTTATGAATCTTTCCTTGCTGCGCGTCAGCCGCCGCTCTTTCCAGCTTATTTCGAATCGCAATGTAGTTAGCCTGCCCGGCGGCGTTTTCCTGCAACGCCTGCAGCGCAGAAAGCGCAGTGTTTTCGCTATCCTGGGGCTCTGCGCCACCAAAACTCAGTGAATGCTCACTGTCATCTACCATCAGGCTGCGATTGAGACCGGCGTCGACATCTATCTCGACCACAAAGTTGCCACTAAATCCATCGGGAACCCGGCTGTAGAAAACCCTGCGTTGCTCCGCAGGAGCATGGAAATCCCGCTGCCATATCCAGGCATTGTCAGACAATTGAATCAAGCCATCCGCGTACTCAAGGGCCGCTCCCGCAGGTAATGTCAGCTGCACATTCACAGCGGCCTTGCGCCCTAAGCTCTGTACCGTCACTTCAATAGGAAGTATTCGGCCCGCTGCCACTGGCCATATGTTCGGCTGAATAGTATCCAGCGCGCGCAACAAAAGCGTCTCATGCAATGACTGCCGAAGGCTCGCTTCAGTAAGCACGTCGTAGGCAAAGTAACTGTTTCTGCCACGCCCATAGTGAGCAGCGGTTACAGCTGCGGGACCGTCGGGATATGCGCATTCGGAACTGGCATTTTTTCCGCCGTTGAATACAGCCCAGACCTGGGCGCCACAATGGGCTAGTGCGTAGGCACCGGTGGCAACCACTTCTGATCCGGGCTCCCCAGACGACTTGCCAATCAAGTTGATTGCACTGGATTGATTATTTTTACCGGTGAGTTTAATACCCAGAGCTCTTTCCAGCTGACTATTTCTGCGGTTCCATGCCCCGCCAATCAGGACACCAGTACCACTATAGTTAGCTTCCACCAGTAGTTGCTCCGTTTGAGGGTGCAACTCAACCATCTCAGACAAGAGCGCTACCGCGCTATATCGGCCTGAGTGAAACTCCCTGTTAAAGTTTTCGGCGTTATCGGTAATGGTAAATAGCCAGCCTTCGCGGGCAAGAAGGGTTTCCAGATATGCCCGCTGATCTTCCACCGGTTCACTGTCGTGGGGCGCGGTCTCAGAATCCATGAGCACAAGTAAGTAGCCTCGACTGGCCCGGTTTACATCAATCTCCAGCCGAGGTGGTACAACTTCATAACCGGCGGCAGCCAGCTGAGATAGTTCACCGTTGATTTCGGCCATCAAAATACAGCCGTATGCGCCGTAAGCAGGGGGATCGGCCAACATAATCTGATAGGGATGGGCCGGTTCTGTGCCGATGCTGACGTTATTTTCACGTATTTCGTAGATCACCTCACCGCTGTCCAGGCTCGCGATCTGATAAACAAGCGTTGCTATCGTTGGCGACGCATTACTGCGGCTGGCCGTTTGAAAATGACAACTCTTGGCCTCACCCGTCGGGTACTCAACAACCGAAGCCTGCCCAGTAAGGGCTTGCAACTCAGAGCGCTCGACTTCAAAGGTGGTCGCACTACTTGCCACCATCTCGCCATCCTGCCTGACCTGCCAGACAACCCGGTAGGTACCCACCTCACGATCAACCAAGGCCAGACTATGCTGTCGATCAGTGGCGTCCTGGGGTGACAAGCTACCAATGGTGTACAGCTCTTCGCGCAGCAATTCTCCGCCGGGACGGTAGATAGCCAGACGGCCTTCCCCGCCGTCAAACGAAGCATTTTCGGCAAGATTTAATGTCCGCAAGAAGATAAACGCCTGATCCCAGGCTTGATATCGAGGCTTGTCAGCACTGACCAACGCCCCCACGTTGAAAAAGTCTCCTTTTTGCGTGGTGAGGGCAAACGGCGCGCTGGCTTGCTGAAGCACATCGCCCCGCTCATCCAACGTTCGGGCAATCGCCTGATAGTTGCCTGCGTAGAATCCCTGGGTATCAAAGTACTGATCCGGCAAATACCGCTGTTCACCAGCCGCCAGGTCGGTAGTCACACCTCGACCTAAATCGACAACCAATTTGCCTTGGCTATCCATAATAAGAAGTGATGTCTCCGCGTCGGTCTGCGCCTCACTGAGATTGGTGAGCCAGGCGCTGACCCGAACCTGCTCGGAAGGTGCATATGCAGTCTTGTCGGTTTCTATATCAATACGAGTCAAAGACGGTGCAATGTTGACCCACTGCTCATCGAGTTTCTGGTATACCGGATTACCGTCAATGTCCTTGTAATGCAGCTCCAGACTTTCAGTAACCAAACGTTGCTCACCCGGCTCCAGGTCGAACAGCTTTAACTTTGAAACCAACGCTTCGAGCTGGCCCACATTAAAGGAGGGAAATTCCCAGGTTACGACCATCTGTTTATCGAGATAGCTTATCGAACTCGGTTGTACCGTAAACGCGCTGTTGTCGATCTCGATTCCCGACGACTTGATTGTGCTGATCACGCGAACATCAGAGATAGCAGGCTTGATGACATTAATCTTGATTGATACAGGAATTGCCGCTCCACCGCGATTGTCGTTCGCTAGAAAGGTAACAAGATGCTCACCTATATCGCCTACCGCTGGTGTCCAGGACAACTGAGCAATTCCCGTACTACCGTTGGATGTGGTCTGCTCAAACGTAGCGCTACGTGGCAGACCAACGTGATTCAGATAAACCACATCATTGCTGTCCTCATCGCTGGCCTGAACCCGAATCGTCAGATCCTGCCCCACGATAGCGGTGATAACACTACCCGCTTCCGGCGTAGGAGGATGATCGAATGCTGGCGCGGAATTGGCTCCCTGATCCTGAAGCCTGATCAGAAAATCCACTGCGCTGGTGCTTTTTACTGCACCGTTCTCATCACGGTCTTCGATGGTTACCTGAACGGTATATAAACCATTACTGAATGACTCGGCACCCTCCCAGCTAAAGATGCCTGTATTTGGATCAATACTCATCCCGCCGGGAATAGAGGGAATGGCAGATTCTGAACGTGTAGACATGCGCCAACTCAATGTATCGCCGTCTGGATCTACCGCAGGAACAAGGAAGCGACAGTTGTACTTTGGGCAGCTGACTATCGGAGGCAGATTGCTGACGGGAGAGGAGTTACCGTCCTCAAGATTCACGCGCGTATAGACGCGCCAACTGGCATTGCCCCCGTTTCGAATTGCGCCAATCTTGCAACAGCTTGAGAAACTTCCCAGCCAAGGGCTACCGTTGGAGTTCGGCGACGGATAGGTATGACGTATGTAGTCGTTGCCACTGCCAGTTTGAATGGCTCGCCCGACAATCCAGTCTTCCTGGAGGTTGCGAGCAATCACCTCGTAGTAATGGCGCCCCGAGCGACCGTCACCAAATGAAAAGGAACCGGGACGAAAAGTTTGCCCAATATTCGGATGGCCAAACGCACTGCTACGAAACGCTACGGTCATTGTGAAATCCGCGGTCGACGGCGATACCTCTGGCGCCGCGCGATATGAGAAATGCCCAAAGCGAAAATGACTAGCCTGACTACTCGCACTTACCGCGAACAACAGTACTATGCACAGCCATCGGCCAACTGCCGGAAACAGGAAATGGTCATACGCCTTATTCACCGTCAACTCCTTTTATTTCGATTCTGCTGTCCACAGAAATGCCTTCCAGTGGCAAAATCTCAGCGGGATTCAATGACTGCGTGGCCTCCAGCCGGATAGAGGGAGGCACAAAGACAAGACCGGTGGCAAGATCATCAACCGCTGCACCATTGAGGTCGAAAATTTCCAACAGATAGTCACCGCTTTCGGCAAAGGTGTAGGGAAAGTCACTCAACGAAATTCGACTGTTAGTCTGTTCTGGCCCAAGCTGGACTGACTGATTACCCTGCACGATTTCGCTGCCGTCAGGGTTTCGCAATACATAGCTGAAGTCCAAAGTGACAGGAACATTGGATTGATTGTGAATATCGGCATATAGCTCGATAGCCGTTTCGCGATGAAGCAAGGCATATCCCGGAGCGGCATCGCCTGCGATAGAAAGCAGCCTGCGCGTTTCCACCACCTCTACCGAGGTGCTCTTCTCTGACACAAGATTACTGGTCGCACCGTCAAAGGCCTGTACGGTAATGAGGTAGCTACCGGGAGCTATCCGCTGGGTGTTCCACCATTGTTCAAATGAGATCTCACGCCGCTGTCCTGGTTGAACCTCTTCGATAGTGTCTTCCAGATGCTGCTGATAATGGGCAATTTCGTCAGGGCTGCTGTCCGGATCCAGCGGTGGAAGATAGTTCGCCGTAAAACTGGCCAACTCGGCGCCATCCTCGTCCAACACCCGCACAAAGAGCCTCGCTCGCTGGGTTAACTGGGTGTTATTTTCCAGTACCGCACTGATATAGACCGGCTCATACGCAGTGTAGGAGTTTTTGTCCGTTGCTACTTCGGCGATGGTAACGCCACCCAGCGACGCGCTACGCAACGGGATGTCCAGCGAAATATCGGCGTGTTCGCTCAGTGACAACAGCTTATCTGTAAACAGGTATCCCGAGGCTGTCACCGACACCGTAAACTCAAGCACCTGAATATCCGACAGGTGGTAAAAGCCATTATTATCACTGCGGGTACTTTTCCCATTCACCGATATCTGGGCACCGGCGACCGGGCTTCCTGTCGCCATATCGGTTATTCGTCCGGTGATGGAGCTGACCGGCAAAGTTGGTTTCTCTTTAAGCGTGATATCACCGACATTAACCCTGCTTTTCTGTGGGACAATGAGATTCGAAACCATGGTTTCATAGCCCGCTTTCTGGAGTTGGAGCGTTTTGTCACCCGGAGCGATATCCAGCATTTCAAAATAGCCCTGAGCATCGCTTTGAGTAGAAATAACACTGGCTCCGTCACTCAGTTGGATGCTGACCAGTTCCAAGGGCAATTCATTAGAGTTAATCAGACGCCCGTGAATGCTGGATGCGGTGATCTCCGGCTGGCTTGAGGGAAGCAAGGGAGGCGAAAAATTTACCACTGAGCCTGCTCTCAAGTCGGAGTTTGCCACCGCTGTATGGTAGCCAGGTAGCGATGCCGTGAGAGTTGCCGCCCCAGGCTCACTGAGAAGCTGGTAGCGGCCCTCCGCATCGGTAATCGCGCTAGTCCGGCTCGCGCCGACCACAGCCTCAACCACGGAACCGCTCAGCGGCTGATCGCTTAAACCATCTTTTACAATGCCTTTTATCAATGAAGTGGATGGCGCTACTGACAGACGAATCGTACCGACGTTTACAAACTGACCCGCTTTTACGCTGACATTCTGAGAGGCACTGAGATAGCCCGGTGCGGAATAGCCGAGCATATAGGCCCCCGGCTCCAAACCACTGATTGCAAAGCTGCCATCATCGTTGAGTTGATTGCCCGGCGCCGAGCCATTCAGCAGATCAACTTTCGCATTGCCAATTGGCTGCCCGGAATCAGCGTCTAACAAGACACCTGTAATCACGGCTTTTTCCGGATCAACCGGTACATCCACAGATCCCAACAAGGTGAAAGCGCTGAGAGCCAAGGCTGTTGTGTAAACTGAGTCATCCCAATGCCCCTGCAGGGCCTGCCTGTCAGCCAGTCCGCGCGCCGCAGGCTGATAACGCGTTACATCAGTGGTCAGGGGAACGAGTGCTTGCAGTGCCAGTGCGGTCTCCCAATCATCGCCCCAGCGAACATTGCGCTGGCTTGAATACATCACTGCCATTGCAGAACGAAGCGTATCGCCAAGCGCGAAGCGATAAAGATAAGGTTTCAGCGCTTTCACAACCTGAGCGGTAACCTCCAGCGACGCCTGATCTTCGTATAATCCGAATGCGCCACTGGCAAGCTGGGCAGAAGACAAATAGTTCACCGCAGCCGCTGCATAGGCGGTATCCGCCCCGACTTTTTGAAGGGCAAGCAGGGCGTGGGCTGTGTCCAGCGGGGTACTCTGGTAGCCGCTGAAGTAGCCGAAACCACCATCAGCACCTCGCCGCTTCAACAATTCAGTCAGCGCGTCTGAAACAGGTTCATTCATAATAGTCAGAACCCGAATCAATCTGGCCAGGCGCTCCGTAGACAACAGTTCCAGATTGGACTGCAGGGTTTTCAGCGCCGCGGAAGGAGCGAAAGTAGTTGTTTCATGCGCCAACAAGGCGAGTGCGGCCTGCGAAGTAGCTTGATCAACCGAGGCCGAGTCGGAGCTAGAGCTAAAGGAACCGTCATCACGCTGCCTTGACTCCAGCCAGTGAATTGCTGCCTGAAGATTGGCGCCAACGCTTTCCTGAGAGTGAACTTCACCATCGTGCGAGTGAACCGGTGCCGATAGGCAAAGGCAAAGCACAAAGAGACGAAAGGAGATTAAAAATATTATCCTGCACACGACAAGGCCCACCAGAGCTTATTGTTCGAATTATTTCGTGCAGGAATGCGCATCCATGCTTAAGTGCTGAATCACAGAAAGGATTCAACCGGCGTCCCTGCCGAAAGATGTATCTACTGGGTCAAGATCCTATAGCGAAATTTAAAGAATGTGAAGTGACAGATGTAAATTTCATACCGTCGTCACAATCTGTGGCTCAAACATCAAACCGCGCACTACTCCGCCCCGTCAAACAGCTCCTTGAAGCCCGAACGCTCGTGGCGGCCAATAACGATAGTCTCAAGAACGCCCATACCCACCTTGTCACCCATAGTCGCGCGCACTACCTGATGGTTGTGGATGAACTGGTAGTCCAGCGGGTTTACCTCGTTGTGGTCCCACTCTTCACGGGCAGTAGCCAGCTCGCCTTTCCAGTAGGCGTGGCCCCATTCGAAGTGGTTGTAGCCTATGCCCAGCATGTAGAACTTTTGCAGCGGCTCGAGGGTGTACTCGTAGCTGTTGCCGTCTTTGTCCTGAAAATTCATTTGCGCACCGGCAGCCATGCGGGTGCCTTTTTTCCAAGTTACGCTGTGCTGTACATCGCTCATCGCTTTGATGCCTGACTCTTCACCGTGGGGGATATCGTCGGGATTTTTGTAGAGCGGCACCAGATCGGCGCTGACCTGAGTCGGCCGCCCGTCGCGGTCTTCAAAGGTGCCCATCTGGGTGCAGAAGTCGCCCCAGTTGATGGGGTTCCACACCCAATACACACCGGGGTCGTCATTCAGCAGGCCGGGAGCGCCGCCCTGCGGCTCGCCGACGGGGCGTACACCCCAGGATTTATCGCGAATCGCATAAGCCTTTTTCACTTCGGTGCGCTTGCCATCAATACTGAAATAGCCGTCCCAGCTTCCCATTTGGGTGAAGCGGGTGGTGAACATGATGAGATGGCCGTCGTCATGCATGATATTGGGCGGTTCACGATGAGGCACGCTTGTGGCGGTAAACAGCAGGTCGCACTCGATGTTGTGCTCGTTGGCCTCCAGCTTGACCCGCACCTGCCGCATGGGCTCTTCGATAGTCACGCTCAGTGGGCCAACGACGGTTTCCTTCCGGTCTTTCGGGGCGCGGCGCGAGGCGTGAAAGGCGTACTGCTTGTTGCCCACCGCTACGCTGAAATGGCCGTCCATGATATGGCGGTTGGGGTAGAGGCCGAAGCCAATTTCAAACAGGTAGTCGCCGCTCTCGTCAAAGCCGTTAAACCAGTAGCGGTCGTAGAAGTTGCGGTCGCTGGTGGAAGGCTCGGCTACCGGGTAAGCGGTCTGGTGAATGCAGTAATCGTCGAAACTGGTAATCATGGGGGTCACCGTGCGGGAGTCGTGGTTTATTGTTAACTACATCTGGCATTGACTATACGGGCGGATAGTCAAAGTCGCAAGCACCCACAAGATGACGATTCGGAAAGAATTCAGCTACCACGCCTAAGCAGCAGGCTGGCGATCTTGTACTCCACTGCCAGTTCGTCGCGCTGATTGAACAGCTCGATGCGGCTGACGCAGATACCCCGCTCGGGATTGCTCGCCGACTCGCGCTTGCTGTGAATTTCGGCCTCAACCCGCAGGGTATCACCGGCAAAGACCGGCTGGTGAAAGCGAACTTCGTCCCAACCCAGGCCAGCGACAACTGCCATGGGCTCTTGCGGGATGGCGTGGCTCAATTTCACACCAATGGCCACAGTGTGAATGCTGGAGGCAAACAGACCGCCAATGGGAGACTGGCGCGCCACTTCTTCGTCGAGGTGGAAGGGCATCGGGTCCCACTGCCCGGCGAAGGTTTTGATCTCCTCCGCCGTCAGGGTATAGCGGTCGTCGCCCACTACGCGGTTGCCGACCACAATATCTTCAAAGTAGCGCATCAGTCGCAGGCGAAGCGATTGCCGATGGGAATCGCGGTTACCTTGACGTCATCCGGGCGCTTGCTGATCTGCTCGAACAGGCGCTCGTAGGCGGAGTTTTTGATGCGCCACTCACCGTTCACTTTGATGTACTCATCGCGGTACAGCGCACTGCCTTCAAACTGGGTGTTGTCGTCCAGATTGACGAAGATATCGTGCAGATACCACAGACCGACGGCAGTATCGCCATCGACGGTAATTTCGGGGTGATGGCCGTTGTGCATGCCAAAGCGGGTTTTGGTAAAGGCGCTTTTGTAGAAGGCTTCGATATCGCCCCAGCCGTTAAAGCTGATGTCGTAGGACGGGCTTTTGAAGTTGATGGTGGCGTCGTCAACAAATACCGAGGCCTTCATCCCCTCCCAGTTGGCGGTATCGAGAAATCGGAAGTAACGCGCTTTCAGCTGTTTGATCAGCTCGATCGCTTCTAGATCTATCATGGTCTTTCTCCAGTTTGCTTGCTGTTAGCACACTATAGTCGGCGCGGGCCGCCCTACCATCCTCTCAATGGGTGACACCAGCGCCTTCTTCAAGTCAGCACTGGCTGGCCTCCGCTGTGCGGGCTGCGTTAGACTGTCGCACCTCGCGCCATGGACCGTCGTTGGATGTATAAAGCGTCACTCCCCCTCAACCTGAAACTGCTCAATATGGCTGGCCGCAGCCTGCGCCTGATCGGGATTCGGGGAGCGAGCCTGCGTCCGCGCAACCTGCTTAAACGCGCTCGCCGCAACACCAACCTGAATGACTTCGGGCCGGATGACTTTCGCGAAGGCCTGGACGTACTCTGCCAGTCACTCGAAACCGAGGCACAACTGACCACTTTTGGCAGATTGATCGCCCAGGCCGATATTCTCCACGCGCTGGAGAATCGACTTAAGCTGATCCACTCCTTTAAGGTCAATCGCGAGTTGAGCGGATCACCCATTTCCCGCCCGCTGATTATTACCGGCATCCATCATGCGGGTTCTTCACTGCTGCATGATCTGCTGGCGCAGGACCCGGATAACCGGGTACCGCTGAGCTGGGAAATGCGCTACCCCTTCCCGCCGCCGCGCACGGAAACCTATCACTCGGATTCGCGCATCGCCCGCGTTAACCGGGAGCTGAACAATTCCCAGCGCCTCATGCCGGAATTGAAACGCCTGTACCCGATGGGGGCACAACGGCCGCAGGAATGCGTGTCGATCACGGCGATGAATCTGACATCAATGAACTTCGGTGTGACCTACCGGGTGCCAAGCTACAATCGTTGGCTGGAGGAGCACGCAAATTTTCGTGGCGCCTACAATCTCCATTACCAGTTCCTGCAGCACCTGCAATGGCGCCACAAGACCGAGCGCTGGGTATTGATGTCCAGCAGCCACCTCTGGCATTTGGATGCCGCACTGAAACGCTACCCCGACGCCATGGTGGTGCAGATTCACCGCGACCCGCTGAAGTCAGTGTGCGCACTCAGCAATCTGACTTATACCCTGCGCAGCCTTGCCTCTAACGCGCCTGATCTCCGCGACATCTCACGCCATCATGCCGACCTGACCGCCCTCGGGCTGAGCAGAAACCTGGCGTTCAGGCAATCAGGTAAAATCCCCGCCAAGCAGATACTGGATGTTCACTTTCAGGATATTCAAGACGCGCCGCTTGCGGTGGTCGAACGCATCTATCAGCACTTTAATCTGCCGCTGAGTGAAACTGCGCGGGAAGCCATGGAATCACTGCTGCAAACTCACGATTACCTGCAGTACGACCGCCACCGCTATCATTTCATGGCGACAGGGCTGCGCCTGGAAGAAGAGCGACGCCGCTTCAAGCCTTACATGGATTACTTCAAGGTGACCCAGGAACGGGTGTGATCTCAGCGCGACAGCCCGCCGTTATCGACCACCAGCGATTGCCCGTTCACGTACCCGGCCGCATCGGAACACAACCACAGTATTGCGTCGGCAATCTCTTCGGGCTCAGCCAGCCGGCCGCAAGGGATACTGCCGAGGATCATTTTTTCGACCTCCGGGTTAGCCATGCTCTGCTCAAGCATCGGTGTGCGGGTTGAACCAGGCAGCACCGCATTGATTCTCACACCCGAGCGCGGGTTTTCCGCCACCGCCGTTTTGGTTATACCCAGCACCCCGTGTTTGGAAGCGCAGTAGGCCACCAGATTCGGCGTGCCAATCAAACCCGCCCCCGAGGCCACATTCACAATGGCGCCACTCCCCTGGGCCTTCATTGCCGCCAGCTGGTGTTTGACGCAAAGAAATACAGACGTCAGATTGGTAGCGATAACCTGATTCCAATCCTCGAGCCGATAGCTTTCAATCGCCGCTGCCGGGCCGGTGATGCCCGCGTTGTTGACGGCACAGTCGAGCCGACCAAAATACTTATTAGCCTTGCGCACCGCCGTTTCAATATCTTCTTCCGCCGTCACATTGCAGACATGGAAGTAGCAGTCGGCGCCTTTGGATGCCAACTCCTGACGCAAGGCCTCGCCGCGCTCGACATCCATATCGCACAACAACAAGCGGGCCCCGTCGGCGGCTGCTTTGTGTGCGCAGGCGGCGCCAATGCCCGAAGCCGCGCCGGTGATCATCACAGACTTTCCTGCCAGACTCATACCGCCTCCTTCAATTCGCGCAGCAATTCAGACCCGGACCAGTCGCGCTTACCGCCTCTTTCTGCGGCCCGGATCAGCGCAATCACTCGCTGATTCGCCGGTGCAGTGGCGCCAGCTTTCTCTGCCTGGCGAACGACTTCGCCGTTGATCCAGTCGATTTCGGTCACACGCCCCGCCTCCAGATCCTCCCACATGGACGAGCGCGCCAGCGGGTCGATCGCCAGCATCTGCTTGGCAAGACGGGCAAAAAGCCAGTCGGGTGATTTCAGAATCCAGGGCAGCACGTGCATTGGCACCGGCATCAACCGCGCCGGGCGAATGTTGCTATGCTTCAGAACCGTGAGTGTTTCCTGTATCAGTATGACCAGACAACGGCGGTAGTCCCGCTGCGATAGCTCATCGTGCAGAGGGATGCCGGACAGAGCATTAAGCGCATTGTTGAGGTTCATCAACAGTTTGGCCCACTGCACTTCATGCATATCGGCCCGCAGCTCCATAGGCAGGTCGCCGGCCTGAAAATACGGCAGCAGCGCCTCTAGCTGGGGGTGAGGGTCAGACATCAACTCCCCTTCGGTACCCGCATGAAAATGGCCATCGCCTCGCTGCAGCACATTGAAGGAGATCATCGCGGTCAGCACCGGATTGTCCGGCAGGTGCTTTGCCAGCGTGCGCGCATTACCAATGCCGTTCTGCAGACTGACCACCACAACATCGGCCTTGATTCGGCCAGCCAATGCCCGCCCGACCTCGTCAGTGGCAGCTGATTTCACCGTTACGATAATGACATCCGCCGAGCTTATCGCCGCATCATCGGTCGCAAACTGAATCGCCTTCGCGGGCAGCTGGACATCTGCGCCCTGCCAGTCTGTCAGCCGCAGTCCATGCGCTGCCAACTGCTCTGCGATGCGCCGACGTCCTATAAAGCTGACATCGACGCCAGCGGCCTGCAGCCGGCCACCCACATAGACACCAATACTGCCGGCACCGTATATGCAGACTTTCGGGAGAACCTTATTTTTCTGACTGACCATTAATCACCCTGACTGTGTTTCGGTAACGATAGTCGCGTTCGTAGCCCCATAAACCGGCAAGGGCCGGCGACATGGATTTTGCGACGGCGCGCAATGAAAAGAGAGTTTACTAGATTGCTACCGCACCAAGACAGCGCTCGGTACAACACCGATTGATCGCTTCAAGCAAGTGCATTTCCTGCAAGGGTTCGTGAGGCCTCTGCCCCGGGATGTTTCAGGCGCTCACTTGGAGTGCGCTGTGGAGCCACCGGACAATCACAGGCAATAGCATCGAAAGCAGAAAAAACCCTCTGCATACCAATACTTAATACCCTATAGATATAATTATATGTCTTTTGGCACGTGAATTGCTTTTACCTACATGCACGAAACGGAAACCAAAGGAGGTATCGTGTATGTTCAGGTCTCTATGCTTCGCCCTGCTGATTTTGGCAGGCACCAAACCGGCATTTGCCGATTGCTCTCTATCCATCTTTAAAGAATCGCCTGCAGTCCCGACTGCACAGGAGGCGAGCTACGAAGAAATGAAACAGGCTGTCAGCACCATTCAGCACTATATCCGCTCCGCGGAACAAGCACTGGATGCCTGTGTACAGCTCAGCAGCTTTTCCTATAACTATCATGTTGGCCGACTGAAATCCCTGGCGGACAACATCAACAAACAGGCAGACATCTTTAGCGCGCTGGCCAGCAGCGGCTCGCTCGCCCAAAACTAGTCACTTTAATTTTTATGTTTTCAGCCGCGGTCACTGCCCAGGTGAACCGCGGCTTTTTTCGTTTTAGGCCGGTGTACTGTCGGCGCTCAACATTGTTTCTGCCAGCACGCCATACACTTCTGTCCAGGCCTGCTCAACCTCTGGGGTGAATTCATCCCCCAAGCCCTTAGAAAGGGTATCCAGCAAGGCCGCGCCGACAGTATCGTAGTCTTTGGCTACAACACCATATTCGACATGACGCTCACCCAGCTTGACTACCACCGGCACCAGCTCGTCCAGGCGATTCAGCATTTTCACTGCCGTGCCTATCATCTGCATCAGCTTTCCTTTCTGCTCCATCATATCTCCCTTGAAGAGTGGCTCAAGACCAGGATCAAGTTCAAACAGCTTGGCGTAGAACAGGTCTGCCGCTGTCATGCTGATCGGTTCAACTTTGGCCCAGCTTTCCTGTACCAGCGTAATGGTTTTTGCGTCCACGAGTAGGTCCCCTCTTTTAATGATCTTTCACCTGGCTGACCAGATAGGCAACCGCCAGGCGTATATCGTTGTCGGATAATTCCGGATTGCCGCCCCGCGGCGGCATCATGTCGTAGTTGTAGCCGTCAATCGCATGCTGAACGAGTACGTCCTGTCCCTGGGCGATCCGCCGCTGCCACATTTTCGGATTACCAATAATGGGAGCGCCATTGATGCCGGGCTTGTGGCAGACAACGCAATTTGCCTCGACAACCGCTTTGCCAGCCTGCAAATCCGGCGTCAATGCCGTCGTTGGTGCCTGCTTGCTTTCACAGGCTGTCAAAAGCATGAGACAGCCGAATACGATCATCGCCCTGGGCACCATGATTCCCTCCTGAATTGCAGTGTTAGTCCAGCGGTACGCGAATAACGACACCGCCCATCACGTCACCCAATTTGAAGTCGCGACGGGGCGAATCCTTGTGATTGTTGTGACAATCCGCACAGGGCGCCGCCACAGCAACATCCGGGTATACCGCGGTGAAGTAATTCACTCCTCCCAGCTGCTCTTCGCCGTAGAAATTGGAGCCCGGGTTATCCGCAATGTGTTGCAGACCGGCCTTCTCTATTTCAGTTCGCGGCGCATTCTGGCTATTGATTGGCCAGATGGATTGCAGCGAATAAGTGAACTCATCGGTGGTTTCCGCAACAACTTCTGCGCCGAAACGGAACATTTGGGCGGGCAATGGCGCACCATTGGCCAGATCCTCCCAATGCTCATTCGGCTTGATCGCATCAGCCCCCTTTGGCCCCAGACGCCCGATAATGAGTTTTGTGTAATTGGCTCTGTCTGCATTCATTACGGCAAACAGAGAATCGGTATACAGCTTGGGATCAATACCTGCGGCTTCTTTCTGCCCGCAGCCACCTGTTAACAGCAAGGTGGCACACAACAGGGGAACAGACATAACTGCGCGAGATTTAAGAGTGGTTTTCATCGGTTTTCTCCTTGCTTGAGAAGCATCATTGGTAACTGTTATCCAGAGTCGGAGCCGCTTTTGCACGATCCACCGCCATGTCGATGGATTCGACATGAAGGGCAGGACGACCGGTAAAATTGCGATCGATCAAAGCCTGATCCGCCAATGCATCGATAGCAAAGCCGAGACCGTGGCAGTCAAGACACACACTGCGGATCATTTTTTCGTTGGGCCGAAGGTTGTCACTCTGGTTATGCTGTACGTGAAAGCCGCCGTCCGGGCTTTCCTGACGGGGCATATGGCAGGTAGCGCAGGTCACCGGCGTTTCAAGGCCCGCATGAGCGGACTGAGCATAGTTTCGACTGTGCTCTGAATCGTGGCAGGACTGACAGGAATCGACTGCCGCAACCTGACGATCATAAGCGTGCGCCGAATGACAGCTGTTGCAGGTGAGTTCGCGGTGCCCCGCTTCTGGCTTCATCGCAATTCGGGCTTGATCCACAACCATTGGCGAAAGCCCCTGCGCCAATCGCATGCCGTGCTTGCCGGCAGTAAAACCCTCGAATTGCCTTTCATGGCAACCCGCGCAAACGGACTGCAGTGGCTTGGGCTGCCACTGCTGCTCACTGCCGTGACAGTCGCTACAGTTCACACCAGCTGCGGCGTGAGCAGAGTGCTGCCAATCAGCAGTCGGTGCCTCGTCAGCCACAACAGAGTCCGGAGCATCCGGCTCTACCCGCTCCGCGAGGTCTTCTCGCTGAGACGGCCGCTCCAGTATCCGCTGGGTTTCGAGCAGCCAGGGATCGCTGCTGTGCTTCAGCAAAAAATCTTCATAGAGGGCGAGATTGTCGTGAAAATTGTGGCAGCCAGCGGATGCACAGGTTTCAAAACCTATGCCGGCGTGGGAGGGTCTCTCACGCCCAACGTCCTCGTGACACTCGAAACAGAAATCCTCCGGCAGCGTCACCCCCATGGGCCGAGTCCGCTCTAACTGATGTTCGGCGTGACAGGCAATGCAGTAGCGCGCATCCAGCCGTTCAATACGGTCGGCATTGCGCGGATCGGTAAACTTTTTGGTGGGGTGTGAGTCACTCACCGCTTTGAGTTCAGCTCCGTGACAGGCAATACAGGCGCTCTGCAGCACCTCTTTGCCGCCAAACGGCGAGGTGTGACAGGCATTGCATGCCAACTCAATCTGGTGATGCCCATGTGTCGCTGCGCCAGCCAGAAAAATATCCTGCTGCTCTTCAAAAATCAGAGGCCAGGACAACCAGACACTCAGCCCGATAACAGCCGTCGCCCACAGACTCCAGAGCACTGTCTTGGCCGAGAGCGCTTTCAAAAGTAGTACACCGACAGAATATGAAAAGAGAGCAGCGCAGGCAGCGGCCAGGACACCAGCAGATGTGCCCATTGGCTCCAGTGCCGCGCCTGTTTACCCAGGCGGGCAGGGAGTTTTGCTCCAAAAGAAACCACCAGACCCACCACAGCACCCAGCGCGCTCAACGCCAGAAAATTCAAGATCAGCCAGCGATTCAGATTGTCGCCGAGCTCGAACCCCGTATGCAGGCCAAGTAGCAGCAGCGCGGTTACACCGCTGAATACATGCCACAAGCGCCAGTAAGAAAAGTGGCCCCGCAGTTTGTCCGGTAACAGACGCTTTTTTAATGAAACCAGTAAACCCAGCGCCAGCAGACCCAGCAGGGTAAAGCCCGTGTACTGCTTATAGTCGGAATGAGACCAGAGTCGCTCCCACCAAGGCAGAGATTGAATAGAGCTGCTGGGCTGTAAATCGATTTGCATAAAGCCGACCAGCAATGCACTCGCCAGCGCAGCCAATAAAGCCAGTGCGGTGGAACCGCCCGAAAACGACGGCCGCTCAGACTCGCCCAGCAGGTTGTGCAGCAAGGGCTCACAACTGCCGCACACACCTGCAGCGCCGGTTGCCTGAGTAATTTCAGTAACGGTCTGACAGCCACCCTGTATCGCCCGGCTTAAGTCACCGCGCGTAACACCCCGACAATTACAGACCCGCGCACTCGCAGGCCAGGATGCAACCTGGGTTCGCTCAACCTGAGGCCACAAGCTGCCCGTCTTCTGGAAACGCCAGAGTTGCCAGAAGAACACCCGACGCTGCTCACTGATGGCACTCTGCAAACGCGGCGTCTCCTCCCACTCCCCATAGCCCAGCGCACCGACTAACTGCCCGCGACTGACCAGCAGTTTGCGATAGAGTGATTTCTCGGGGTCACAGTATTCGGCGGACTGCAGTGGCAGTGTGGTTTCGTCACTGTGGATCTCACCGGCACTGAAAACAGACTCACCGGCAACCTTAAGCTTGGACGCACTCAGTGATCCCAGATAAGCAACTTCCTGACCGGCGATTGCTGCGGCCAGCACCCCCGCCTGCTCGATCCCCGGAGCAACCAAACCGTAGAGCTGTCCAGCGAACTCGGCGCATTCACCGATGGCGTAGATGCCTGCGACGCTGGTCTCAAGGCGAGTATTTACCTTGATACCTCTGCCAACCGCTATACCACTGGCCTTTGCCAGATCGGTGTTAGGTTCAATACCGGCCGCGATGATTACCGTGTCACAGGCAATCACATGCCCATTGCGCAAGACAACTCCGCCAACGGTATGCGCGGCTTGCGAAGCAGGCTGGATTTCCCTCACCCCACTCCCGGTGTACACCTCGGAAACCCGCTTGCGCAGGGAAGCTTCCAGCAAGCTGGCCGCTTTCTCATCAAGCTGCCGGTTCATCAGGTGACTCGCCTGCTGCACCACACTGACACGGGTATTCAGCCGCGCCATGGCTGCCGCCGCCTCAAGACCCAACAATCCGCCGCCCACAACAACGGTGTGCTGGCTGGCGGCGCGGCGTGCCACCAAATGTTCGGTATCGCGCAGATCGCGAAATGTGTATACGCGCTTGAGATCGACGCCGGGAATCGAGGGCCGATAGGGCCTCGAACCGGTTGCAATGATCAAGCGTGAATAAGGGTGAATCTGATTGTTGTGATCGACAACGTGACGGGACTCTGGATCAATAGCGACAATTGCACAGTGAAAAAAGCACTCTACGTCATCCAGCGATATGTCCTGAGACAGGGAAGCTACTGAGGATTTCCCGGCGAGCAATTCAGATAACCGAATTCGGTCATAGGCTGGCGCTTCTTCGGCACCAAACAACTTGACGCGAACGCCGGGCAACCGAGCTTTGAGTTTCTGCACGAACGCTACACCAACGGGCCCACTGCCAATCACAATAATCGGGGAGCTGGTGCTGGATAGGTCGGGTACGCTCGGATTCATGGCTCGGTCGGCTGCTCAGTTACTTCGAGCTGTCAGCAATTTGCTTGCCAACTTACCACCGCGCCCGTGACCGCACCGTTTAACCCTATGAATTGCGTGAGTTTATTTCACTCGCTCGCAGAGAAACTTTCTGCTCTGCACCGCATTGGGTAGCGCAAAGCCAAGACCAGCGAGCACCGTTCTGCACTGAAAGAGCTCAGGACCTCGCGCGAAATAGGTTCACGTCACGGGAAAACAACAAAGGAAAATAGCCCCGAAATAATGCACGACGCAATTTTTAATCCGACCCGGCTTTTGCCAGATACCGATCGAGAGCATTGGCAAACTGCTGGCGCTCGCGCTGCCCCAGAGGAGGCGGCCCACCGCTCTGAACTCCGCTGGCGCGCAGGGTATCCATAAAATCACGCATATTCAGCCGCTGACGGATGGTATTTTCCGTGTACATTTCGCCACGCGGGTTCAATGCCTCTGCGCCCTTTTCCATCACTTCTGCCGCCAGTGGAATATCCCCGGTAATAACCAGATCCCCCACCGACACCCGACGCACAATCTCGTTGTCGGCAATATCAAAACCGGACGGCACCTGCACAGCCTTTATATTGGGCGCAGGAGGCACCGGCACCGCCTGATTGGCAACAAAGGTCAACTGAATGCCGGTACGTTGAGCCGCCCGCAGCAGGATTTCGCGAACAACTTTAGGACAGGCGTCGGCATCAACCCATACACAGGGATTTTGAGACATGAGAAACCGTTATAGCAGTAAGAGCCCGGCAGGAACCGGGCAGGAATCAGATTCACCCCACTCGCTTGAGCGTGTTTTCATCGGTGTGCGGAAACTCGCGACCATAGATGCTCAGGAAGGTGGTTTGCTTGTAGTGCAGGCTATCGCCTTTTACCGTCACAGCCATTTCAAAGGCTGTGGTTTTTGCCTTTTCCAGCATAAAAGGTGACTGCGCTATACCCCAGTCAGCACCATCGGCGTTGGCTTTAACGCTCAACGTGTCACTGCCCTCTTGCCAGGTGCCGCCGGCGAGTACGGTTACCGCCCGCGGGATCGCGAGTGAAAAAGAAATCGTGTTACCGGCCTTGTCCCAGGTCCAGTAGCCAATCTGGTCGTGAAAGACCTGATCGTTCGCTTTCCGTTTGACGACCTGATGATAGCGCAGGATGGCCAGCGTCTGGGTTTCGGCGTTGGTAACACCCCCCGCCGCTTCAAAGATTATGGTTTCATTGTAGGGATTTTCTTCAACCGCCGCAGGCTCCGGCGAAACATCCATCCCCTGATCGCCTTCCCAGACTCCAATCAGGGCTTGCAGAGGACCGTAGTCAACCAACATTACGGGATCCACTTCACTCATTTTTTGCTCCATCTGTCATCGAACACGCTCGAACCCGTCTTTCGGGTTTGCTTCGGGGGGCTAAAATAGCACAGCATGAGCACTTCGGCTTACAGCCTGGCCCGACAAATCCATTGACCTGAAGATGAGATAACCCATGAGTATTGGCAACTGGACGCCCACCAACCCTGACGCCGAGATCGACAGTGCGTTACTGGAAACCGGCCTGACTGCCAGCCGGAAAGGCAAACTGGAAGAACTGACGCAGATATTGAGTCTCGACCAACAGACGGATCTGGCCAGTCAACTGCGCCTGCCCAAGGAGACCTGGCTGATTGCGCTGGAACACTACAACAGTGAGCAACTTAAGGCGCTGCTGCGTTTTTTTGTGCGTGCGGAGATGCTGATCCCGGGCTGCGAAGTCGGGGACCAGTCACCGGCCATTTGGGCCAACAAACTACTTGGACAGCGTGGCGACCGCCTGACCAAAGAGGACCTGCTATGGATTCGCGAAAATACCAATAATCGCTTTATCCCCAATGGCTCCATCTAACCTCAAGGCGGGGCTGCACAGCGCTGTAGTCGCCGGCCTTCCTTAAACAGCGCCGGATTTAGCCGCTCATTAGGGCTGCTTGAACCTGGCCAGTTGCTCGGCAGAGGCCTCCTTCTGGTATTTAGCCTTCCACTCGCTGTAGGGCATACCGTAAACCCGCTCGCGGGCAGCCTCGTAGTCTATGGTCTTTCCCTCCTCTTCCGCGGCGGCCACATACCACTTGGAAAGACAGTTGCGGCAGAAGCCCGCCAGATTCATCAGATCGATGTTCTGAACGTCTTTGCGCTCATCGAGATGCGCCAACAGGCGCCTGAAAACCGCCGCTTCAATGGCTGTATCACGGTCCGACATGAAATACCTCCTTTCTACCTACTTCGTTTAGCCTAGAAAAAAATGTGACGCTGCCGACGAAATTAGGCACAATACGGCGTCATTTTCGGCAGGTGCCAGCCCATCACAAGAATTGATGGGTATTATAACCACCATCAATTGCCTGAATAAAATGTAAGAACGTATACTGCGCGCGCTATGCCTGATTCCTGGGGGGGAGTTTTCGGCATATATCTCGAGCAGTAGTCCCTCCCCCTCTACGCCAGCAGTAGCCCGTGTTCAACGTTACTGCGGCATCCCGCAAGCAGCAAATAAAGGAGCTTGGTGTGATAATTGGATTGTGCCGTGAGCACGCCGCCGGAGAAACCCGTGTAGCGCTCACACCCCCGAATATCAAAACCCTGGTTGAAAAAGGCCAGACTTGCCTCGTAGAGACCGGAGCCGGACTGGCCGCTGGTATCAGTGACGAGGATTTCAAGGCCGCCGGAGCGGAAATCGTTGAGTCTACCGACGCGATTTTCGAGCGCTCGGAAGTGGTTCTCGGCATTCAGCCAGTCAGCCCCGACCCCAGTGTGCGCGATACTCACCTTGCGCGTCTGCGCAAAGGTCAGATTATCGCCGGTATGCTGGATCCGCTCGGCGAATCTGAAACCGCCGCCAAAATTGCTGAAACCGGCGTTACCTCCCTCGGTCTCGAGATGGTACCCCGAATCAGCCGCGCCCAGAGCATGGACGTGCTCTCTTCCATGGCGACCATCGGCGGCTACCACGCGGTATTGCACGGCGCCTCACTTGCGCCTCGCATTTTCCCGATGATGATGACCGCGGCGGGCACTCTGAAAGCCGCCAATGTACTGGTTCTCGGTGCCGGTGTTGCCGGCCTGCAGGCCTGTGCCACGGCCAAGCGCCTGGGCGCTGTAGTATCGGCTTACGATATTCGCCCGGCAGCCCGCGACCAGATCCTGTCCGTTGGCGCCAAGCCGGTTGATCTGGAACTGGAAACCGACGAGTCAGAAGACACTGGCGGTTACGCCAAAGAGCAAACTGCCGAGCAACTGGCCCAGCAGCAAGCTGCGCTGGCCAAAGTGCTGGCCGAGCAGGACATCATTATCACCACCGCCGCCGTTCCCGGTCGTCGCTCGCCCGTATTGATTACGGAAGAGATGCTGAAATCCGTTCAGCCCGGCACCGTGATTGTCGATATCGCTGCCGAGCGCGGCGGTAACTGCGCTGCCACCAAGGCCGGTGAAACGATCAACGTCGATGGCGTAATCATCTCCGGTCCGCTCAACCTGCCGGCCCGTCACCCCTTCCACGCCAGTCAGATGTTCGGCAACAACCTCACTACCCTGCTGAACCTGCTGCTGAACGACGAAGGCGTACTCGAGTTCGACTTTGACGACGAAGTGGTTGCCGGCACCGTGGTTACCCACAACGGCGAGGTCACTCACGCGATGATCCGCAACATTCTCGGGCTTCCGGCCATGCAGCTGGGCACTCCCCAAGAAGAAGCCGAAGAGAAAACAGGAGAGTAAGCATGGAAATTCTGATTATGCAGGTGAGCCTGTTTGTGCTCGCCCTCATGCTCGGCGTGGAGCTGATCACCAAAGTTCCACCCACACTGCACACCCCGCTGATGTCGGGCACCAACGCCATTTCAGGTATCGCCCTGGTTGGCGCCATTTTGGCGGCCGGTAATGCCGATGGCGGTGAAATCGCCCGCTGGCTCGGCTTTGTCGCGGTGGTACTCGCATCCATCAACGTGGTTGGCGGCTATATGGTCACCAACCGAATGCTCGCCATGTTCAAGAGGAAGGATTAAACCATGCTGGATATAGGGATGAACCTCGCCTACCTGGCAGCAGCGATCCTGTTTATTCTGGGTATTAAAGGGCTGACCCGCCCGAAAACGGCGGTGCGCGGCAATATGCTGTCGGCCACCGGTATGTTTTTGGCCGTGGCGGTTACGCTGTTGGATAACAGCATCGTCAGCTTTGATCTGATCATTGCCGGCGCCCTGCTGGGCGGCGGTATCGGTGCGGTACTGGCCAAGAAAGTTCAAATGACCGCCATGCCACAGCTGGTTGCGATACTGAACGGCTTTGGTGGCGGTGCCTCGCTCGGCCTGGCCGCGGCCAGCTACCTGCAGACTATGGGCGGCGCCGGCTTTGCCGCAGGCGCTCTGGGCACGATCACGCTGATCACCATTGCCCTGACCGTTATCATCGGCTCACTGACTGTCACCGGCTCACTGATCGCTTTCGCGAAACTGCAGGAAATCATGCCCGGACAGCCCATCGGCTTCCCTGGCATGACTGGCTTTAACGGCCTGCTGCTGATCGGCGCTCTGGCAAGCTCAGTCATGCTGGCCATCGACCCGACCAATGCCATGTATTTCTGGCTGGCTATCGGCCTGGCCGCGATCCTCGGTCTGACTTTGGTACTGCCGATTGGCGGCGCCGACATGCCCGTGGTTATCGCTCTGCTGAACAGCTACTCCGGTATCGCGGCTGCATTCGCCGGTTTCGTTATGGGTAACACCGTACTGATCGTATCCGGTTCGCTGGTTGGCGCCTCAGGCCTGATCCTGACCAAAATCATGTGTGTGGCAATGAACCGCTCGCTGCCCAACGTACTGTTTGGTCGCATGGGTGCCGATACCGGCGGCGAAGGTGCCGGCGATGAAATCTACGAAGGCAAAATCACCAGCGCCAGCCCTGAAGAAATTGGCATGCTGCTGGAGACCGCCCAGAAAGTTATCATCGTTCCCGGGTTCGGTATGGCTCTGTCGCAGGCTCAGCACGCCGTGCGCGAACTGGCTGACGCCATCGAGCGCAACGGCGGTGAAGTGCTGTATGCCATTCACCCGGTTGCCGGTCGTATGCCCGGCCACATGAACGTACTGCTGGCAGAAGCCGAAGTACCTTACGAAAAGCTGGTGGAGATGGAACGCATCAACCCGCAGTTTGATGACTGTGATGTAGCGATTGTTCTGGGAGCCAATGACGTAACCAATCCGATGGCCCGCGAAGACAAAGGCAGCCCCATCTACGGCATGCCGATTCTGAACGTGGACAAAGCCCGCACCGTGGTCGTTATCAAGCGCAGCCTGAGCGCCGGTTTTGCCGGTCTGCCCAACCCGCTGTTTGCTCTGGATAACACGCTGATGGTATTCGGGGACGGTAAAAAAGCGGTGGTGGACATTACCACTGCACTGGAAAACGGCTAGACCGAAACCCCGCTCCACACAAAGCCCCGCTGCTCACGCACCGGGGCTTTTTTATTTTTACCCCTTTCCTATTGATCAAATCCTGTTCAAATTCTGTGTTTCTGCTATTGTATGGCTAATCAGCAGTGATCACTTTGTGATCCGATGATTCACCGCAACGCTGTCACTTAACGCAAATAAGGAAGCTTCGGATGGCCACTCGAAAATCCTCAGACCCAATAGCTGCAATCAGAAGAGAAATAGAAGCCCTGGAAAGCAAGCTGGAAACAGCGCGCAACAACCTGGTCAAAGACGCTGAAAATGCTGTAAATCAGGCTAAATCCCAGGTTGAAAAAGCGCGCAAGCGTATTTCCGACGAGCAAAAACGGCTTAAGGAACTGCAGGCAAAAGCGAAGAAGGAGTTCAACTCCCGCTTGGAGCAGCAGATCAACAAAGCCAAGGACGCGCTCGACAAAGCCAAGGATCTGGAGCAGGACGCTCGCGCGGTGCTGTCACTGACCAAAGAAGATTTCGACGCGGTGAAAACCGAGTACAACCGCGCGATCGCGGTTGGCAAGGCTCGCTTGGCTGCCCGCAGGAAAACAGTCTCAGGGAAGAAGAAAGCTCCTGCCAAGAAAAAGGCTGCCGCCAAGAAGGCTCCGGCTAAGAAGAAGGCTCCCGCCAAGAAAAAAGCTCCAGCCAAGAAGAAAGCCCCCGCGAAAAAAGCCGCTGCCAAGAAAGCTCCGGCTAAGAAGAAGGCTCCCGCCAAGAAAAAGTCTGCCGCCAAGGCAAAAGCCTGATCAGCCCGCCGGGCGCGCCCCTGCGGCGCGCCCTATTCCATCCTTTCAGGATTTGATCAGGTCTGGTGCCAGCGCCTGAATCATCGAACGAACCCCATCTCGCCAATCAACTGAGGTTTCGCCAATCAGCTCGTGCATCCGCGTGGTATCTATCTGCAAGGCGCCAAAGGCCTTCGGATTGGGGTTAAATACCGGCTCAAAACCACTGAGCTCAGACAGGTAGGCACACCACTCTTCAATGCTGACCGCCTGTGAACCGCCGAAATTGGTGGTGGTCACCTCTGGGGTGGCAGCTGCGAGCAGGTAGGGAATCTTGGCGATATAGTCCTGCGCATGGAGCAGATTGTAGGTGTTCGGCTGCTCCGGGTGCACATCGATGGGCATCCCCTCTTTCATCATCAGCAAATGAAAAAATGGCCAGCCGCCATTGTCACCATAGGGCACACTCAGTCGCGCTATGGTCGTCGGGATAGACTGCTGATGGGCGACGAAGCGACAGACCGTTTCTGCAGCGATCTTGCAGATGCTGTAGGTAGGAAACATTACGCGGTGATTGTCGCCCAGCGGATCTGATTCCTTGCGAGGCTCATGACCGGCGTACTCATAAACCGCAGTGGAGGAGAAATGCAGGAAGGCTTTCACCCCGGCGCAATGGCTCATCAGGTTGCCCACCCCTTCGGCATTCGCCTTCAGGTCGTAGTCAAAATCACCGCTTTTAACCACGGCAAAATTGAGCACGTAGTCAAAATCCTTCGGACAGCCCGCAAGAGAATTTCGGTCTGCCAGATCGGCTTTGACGGTGGCAACACCAAGTGCTTCCAGCTCTGCTTTCTGCGCCTCGTCGCTGAAGCGCGCCAGCGCGGTCACCTGAGCCTGTTTGGCCAGAGCCTCGACAACCGGCCGCGCAACCTGGCCAGTCGGGCCGGTTATCAGGATTTTCTTATTGGTAAGATCAACAGGGGTAACAGCCATTACAACCAGCCTCTTTGCAAAAGACTGATTGTAATGGCGTCATCGGGCGGAACTCGCCACCCATACGGGTGACGGGGTCAAGCGGTATGGCCTAGCCGTTCTGGCACTCTACCTGATAGACATCAGACAGTTGGCCGGGAGCGGAGATGGTTGAACGCAGATCGCGAATCAGACCGTCCTTGATACTGTAAATCCAGCCGTGCACATACAACTCCTGACCGCGGGCCCAGGCATTCTGGATGGTCGTCGTGTGACAGACGTTTTCAAGCTGCGCCAGCACGTTGTACTCGCACAGCCTGTTGACACGCTCTGCTTCGTCTTCGATAGCGAGCAGCTCCTGTTCGTGACGGCGATACACATCTTTGATATTGCGCAGCCAGTTGTCGATCAGGCCAAACTGAGAACTGCCCATGGCCGCCATAACACCGCCACAGCCGTAGTGACCGCACACAATCACGTGCTTCACCTTGAGCACTTCAACCGCGAATTGAATGACCGACTGGCAATTCAGGTCAGTGTGAATCACCACATTGGCGATATTGCGATGCACAAATACTTCGCCCGGCATTTTACCGACGATCTGATTCGCCGGCACGCGACTGTCGGAGCAGCCAATCCACAGGTATTCAGGAGACTGCTGAGCAGAAAGCTGTTCAAAGAAGGTGGGGTCTTCAGCTTTGATGGCTGCAGCCCAGTTTCTGTTGTTTTCCAGAAGGGTTCGAGAGGTATCCATGAATCGTTCTCTTTACTTCGCAATGAGGGTTTGTTGTCAGTGTAAGCGCGGGGACTAAAGCCCCGCGCTATTCTACCCTCATCGATAGTTGAGTTCAGCACTCAGGTTGCGGGCAAAGTCCTGCAGCTCCAACATATTGTCCGGGCCGAGACGCCACATCCATTTGGTCAAGGGAGAGGCCGCCTCCAGTTCAGGGTCCGCATACTGGTAAAAAATATGAGGTCGCACCAGCGTGGCGCCCACGGGCGGTTCGCTCACCGCGCGCATGTTGGCCAGAGCCTTCATAAATCGCTCGTGGAAACTGCCCTGCTTGCCCAGCTCGTCGTAGGCTTTTTCCAGCAGCGGTGACCACTCGCGATAATAGCGGGCTGCGTCCTGTACCGGGATTTCAGAAACCACCGCAACAATCTCATTCCAGCGTGAATAGTTGCCGCTGTCTGCCACGTAGGTCTTGTCGCCGGTGGGCAGCACCAGAAAAGGATCCTTCTCGTATTTGACCGGCGTGTGCTTGTACGGAATCTTGTCACTGGCCAGCAGGTCAACCGTCAACACCCATTTGCGAATCTGTTCGGCCGGTGTCAACCAGCGCAGCATTTTTTGCGCCAGGTCGGTGACTGCCTGCTTTACCGTAGCATCGCTGCCAGCCAGCGAGTCGGGCGCCTGCACCAGATCGGGTTCGGGCGCAACGGGCTCTTCAGCCACGTCCACCGGCTCTGATTCTTCAGCCACTTCCACCGGTTCTGGTTCTTCAGCAGGCTCTGGCTTGGGTTCCGGCTTTGGCGGTTCGGGCTCAGGCTCAGCTGTGGGCGACACCGGCTCGACGACTGGCTCGGACTCGCTGACCTCATTCCACTCCGACTGCGACGACGTATAGAAGACGTAACCGACAGCCCCTGAAATTGCTACCAGAATGGCAAGAATGATTTTTCCGTTCACAAGCAGATCCTTTTATCGCGTTATGCGTGGCATCATACTGAGCGATGGGCTCCGATGCCAAGCACTTTACCCATGCAAAGCACTGGCACCACTGCGTTTTCGGCCCATACGCGGCTCCGCCGGCAGCTGGCTGGCCGGTTTTGTGCAGGCTACAGAGCCAAGCGTGGCGCAATGCGCCGTGTGCGTCAATGCTCTCAGCTTTAACTGGCGCCGCAATCGCCTTGATTTAAAAGGAAAAATGATTGAAACTCTGGCGACCGACAAACTATTGACCGCCAGTCTATGCGGTTGGTTCCAAGCAGCAGTATATGTGCCGTGGTTGCCATAAACAGAGCAAACGACCTCGGGCCCTCACGCTGATGCAGCTATACTAAGCTAGGTAGACGCAACTATGGCAGTAACCATGCAGAAAGCTTCCCTGAACAGCCTGGCGCGACGCCTCGTCGCCGACGGCATTCTCACCGAGGAAAAGGCCCTCGATGCCGCTGCTGCTGCCCAGGAAGAAAAAGTCAGCCTGGCCAAATACCTTACAAGCAAGGAACTGGTCGAAAGCATTCTGGTGGCCAAAGCGACCGCCGAGGAATTTGGCTTTCCCTTACTGGATTTGACCGCTTTTGATCTGACGCATATCCCCCGGGACATTGTCGACGTCAAGCTGCTCAGCAAACACAAGGTTCTGCCATTGCTGAAGCGGGGCAAGCGCCTGTTTGTTGCCGTGTCCGACCCGACCAACCTGCGCGCCCTGGACGAGTTGAAGTTTCACACTAATCTCTCGGTAGAGCCTATTGTTGTAGAGGAAGAGCGGCTACACGAGCAGGTCAGCAAATTCATAGAATCCGAAGAAGAGCCTCTCGGCTCCGGCTTTGGCGACCTGGATGATGAAAGCCTCGACGCGCTGGAAGTCGAAGCGGTCGACCAGGACGGCGACAATGGCAACGATGTCTCTCAGGAAGGCGACGACGCTCCGGTGGTACGCTTCGTCAACAAAGTCCTGCTGGACGCCATCCGCGGCGGCTCCTCGGACATTCACTTTGAACCCTACGAAAAAACGTACAGGGTGCGCTTTCGCACCGACGGTATTCTGCACGAGGTGGCCAAGCCACCAAAGTCCATCTCCGGACAGCTCTCTGCGCGACTGAAAATCATGTCGGAAATGGACATTTCCGAGCGCAGGATTCCCCAGGACGGTCGCATCAAGATGAAGTTGTCCAAAAATCGCTCCATCGACTTCCGGGTCAACACCCTGCCAACCCTGTGGGGCGAGAAAATTGTACTGCGTATTCTCGACCCCTCGTCGGCGCAAATGGGTATCGATGCCCTCGGCTACGACCCCGACCAGAAGGAAATGTACCTCGAAGCCTTGAGTCAGCCCCAGGGCATGATCCTGGTCACCGGCCCAACCGGTTCCGGTAAAACGGTATCGCTCTATACTGGCCTGAACATTCTCAACACCCCCGAAACCAATATCTCCACCGCCGAAGACCCGGTGGAAATCAACCTCGAAGGCATCAATCAGGTAGCCGTCAATGCCAAGGTTGGGCTCGATTTTGCCACCGCGCTGCGCTCATTCCTGCGCCAGGATCCAGACATCGTCATGGTCGGTGAGATACGGGATCTGGAAACTGCCGAAATCGCCGTCAAAGCGGCGCAGACCGGTCACCTGGTACTGTCCACCCTGCACACTAACAGCGCCGCTGAGACGCTTACCCGCCTGCGCAACATGGGTGTACCCTCGTTCAACATCGCCACGTCGGTCAGCCTGATTATTGCCCAACGGTTGGCCCGCCGCCTGTGTAGCGAGTGCACCGTACCATCCGAGATTCCAGCCGAGGCACTGGCAGAGGCAGGCTTTTCCGAGGAGCAGATCGCCACCGGCACCTTCAACAAGCCGGTCGGCTGCTCTCGCTGTAACAAGGGATATAAGGGGCGTACCGGTATTTATGAAGTAGTTCGCATTACACCGGAGATCGCACAAATTATCATGGAGGACGGCAATTCCTTGCAGATTGCGGCACAACAACGAAAACACGGGTTTGACAGCCTGCGCCAATCTGCCCTCAAGAAATGCGCCACAGGCATCATCAGCCTGGAAGAAGTCAATCGCGTCACCAAGGACTAAACAATGGCCACGACAGCAGCAGCCTCCAAGAATAATGTTACCTACGTCTGGCAAGGCGTGGATCGCAAGGGTAACAAAACCAAGGGCGAGGTCACGGCGGCCAGTCCAACCATCGTCAAGGTTCAGTTACGCAAGCAGGGCATTACCGCCAAAAGTGTCAAGAAAAAACCCAAGCCCCTGTTTGAAAACCGAAAGAAGATTACACCGCAGGACATCGCCATTTTTACGCGGCAGATGGCCACCATGATGAAAGCGGGTGTGCCGCTGATTCAGAGCTTTGAAATTGTCGCCGAAGGCGCCGACAACCCGACCCTGCGCGATCTGATCAACGAAATCAAAAACGACGTCGCCTCCGGTGGAGGCTTTGCCAAGTCGCTCGCAAAACATCCGAAATACTTCGACGACCTGTTTTGCAACCTGGTGGATTCCGGTGAACAGTCCGGTACGCTGGAAACCATGCTCGACCGGGTCGCCACCTACAAGGAAAAGTCAGAAGCCCTCAAGGCCAAAATCAAAAAGGCGATGAACTACCCCATCGCCGTGGTCTGCGTGGCGGTCATCGTCACCGGCATCCTGCTGGTCAAGGTGGTACCCCAGTTCGCATCTACTTTTGAGAGTTTCGGCTCGGAGCTGCCCGCTTTCACCCAGCTGGTGGTATCCATGTCGGAGTGGATGCAGGCCAACTGGTTTATCTGTCTGGGCATCATTGTGGGCACGGCTTTCAGTTTTAAAGAGGCGCGGCAGCGCTCCAAGAAATTTTCCGATCAGGTGGACGCCTTCGCCCTGAAAGCGCCGGTCGTGGGCGATATCGTTAACAGTGCGGTGGTGGCGCGCTTCTCGCGTACACTCGCCACCACGTTTGCCGCGGGTGTTCCGCTGGTAGATGCACTGCAGTCGGTCAGTGGCGCTGCGGGCAATGCCGTTTACAAGCGCGCCATTGATCGTATTCGACTGGATGTGACCTCCGGTCAAAGCCTGTATATGTCGATCAAGATGACCGGGCTGTTCCCCAGCATGCTGCTGCAGATGGTGTCCATCGGCGAGGAATCCGGCGCCCTGGATACCATGCTCGACAAAGTCGCAAGCTACTACGAAGCCGAAGTGGATAATGCGGTAGACGGTTTGACTGCATTGCTGGAACCGATGATCATGTCGGTTCTGGGTGTACTGGTCGGCGGCCTGATGATCGCCATGTACCTGCCAATCTTTGCCATGGGGGCCGCTGTCTAATAATGCCTGACGATGTGCTGCTGACCTACGTCGTCAGTTTTCTGGTCTTTGCTGTTTTCGGCAGCTTTTTTAATGTGGTCATTTACCGCCTGCCACTGATGATGGAGTCGGCCTGGCGCCGGGAATGCGAGCTCCTGCTGGAAACGCCCGGCGACGGTAAAACGGACAGCAATTTCAATATTGCTATTCCCAATTCCCACTGCCCCAGCTGCAAGGCACCTATTAAAGCCTGGCACAACATCCCGATTCTTAGCTATGTGCTGTTGCGCGGTCGCTGCGCCAACTGCAAAACAGGCATCAGCCTTCGCTATCCGGTTATTGAACTGTCTACAGCACTGCTCGGTGTGCTCTGCCTCTATCTGTTCGGCTTGGGGCCCTACGGCTTTGCGACAGCCGCCTTCTGCTGGACGCTGCTTATCCTTACTTTTATCGACTTCGACCACCAACTGCTGCCCGATCAACTGACCCTGCCTTTGATGTGGGCGGGCCTGCTGTTAAGCGCGCTCTCGCTCAGCCCCGTATCACTGGAAGACGCCGTTTGGGGCGCCGCAGCCGGCTATATGATTCTATGGTCAGTGTACTGGCTGTTTAAATTGGTCACCGGCAAGGACGGCATGGGCTATGGGGATTTTAAATTGCTGGCAGCCCTGGGAGCCTGGCTTGGCTGGCAGCAGCTGCCGGTTATCGTCATTCTATCTTCACTGGTCGGGGCCATCGTTGGCTCAATCTACCTCGCAATAACCAAGTCCGAGCGCAATAAAACCATACCCTTCGGCCCCTATTTGGCCGGCGCGGGTCTAATTACTCTGCTCTGGGGCGAGTGGATTGTGGACAGCTACCTGCAATTTGCCGGGCTGCGCTGATGTTTGTGGTAGGTCTGACCGGCGGCATTGGCAGTGGCAAATCAGCCGCTTCGCGACGTTTTGAACAGCGTGGCATCACCGCCGTTGATGCGGATGTCATTTCACGGGAAGTGGTAGCGCCGGGCAGCGAGGCCTTGCAGGCTATTGAGCAGCGTCACGGCAAGGCTATTCTGCTGGACGACGGCTCCCTGGATAGAGCCGCTCTGCGCCAGAAAATTTTTTCCAGTCCGGAAGAAAAGGCCTGGCTGGAAGGTCTGCTGCATCCCTTGATTGCCAACGAGACCCTGCGCCAGCTGGAAGCCGCCGACAGTCCCTATGTACTGTTTGTGTCGCCGCTTTTGGTAGAATCCGGACAGAAGGTTCTCTGTCAGCGCCTGCTGGTCATAGACGTACCCGAAGATCTACAGATTGAGCGCACCATACATCGCGATAATAACCCCCGCGATCAGGTCGAGCGGATTATGGCCTCACAGGCATCGCGCGAACAGCGCCTGGCGATGGCCGACGACGTGATCTGCAACGATCGCGACCTGAAATACCTCGAACAGGAGGTAGACCTGCTTCATCAACGCTACCTGAGCCTGGCCACTGAACATGCCTGAAATCAAATGCCCGCAATGCGGCGAAAAGTCTGAATGGAACCCGGATAACCCTTACCGGCCATTCTGTTCCGAGCAATGCAAGAACCTGGATTTTATTGCCTGGGCGCATGGCGAACGCCATATTCCGGGAGACAGCCAGGTGAGTGATATCTTTTCAGAGGATCTCGAAAAGTTCGAGTAGACGGTCTACGACCGGAACATTCGCTGCTGGAAATTCCCGTTCGCGCAAGCGATCAAGATCGCACCATTGCAACGACTGCCCTTCGCGCCCCTCGGGCTCACCCGAGAAGACTGAAACCGTCCAGAAATCGAGCAAGACCTGCTTGTCGCCGTAGTCGTGGGAGATTTGCAGCAGAGGCTCAGCAGTTTCGACGGTAATACCGATTTCCTCCCGGAGCTCTCGGGTCAATGCCTGAGGCACAGACTCGCCCTCTTCCAGCTTGCCACCGGGAAATTCCCAGAGCCCGCCCTGATGGGCCTGCTGATGACGCCGCGCGATCAACACCTGTCGGTCGCGCAGGATAACGCCCGCCGCCACGTGAATGCGACGAAGCTCAGCTGCGATAGGAGGCGTTGATGGAGACATAATCGTGGGAGAAATCGGTGGTCCAGACGGTTTCGACTGCCTCACCCCGCGCCAGATTGATGCGAATAGTGAGTTCTTCCGGGGCCATGGCTGACTGCCCGGCCGCCTCGGTATAGGACTCGGCCAAACCTCCGGCTTCAGCGACAATCACGTCGTTGATGGAAACACTGACCTTGTCGACATCCAGATCATCGATACCGGCGCGACCGAGCGCCGCCAGAATGCGCCCCCAGTTGGGGTCACTGGCGAACAGAGCCGTTTTCACCAGCGGAGATTCGGCGACCGTAAAGGCGGCTTTCAGGCACTCCGGCTTGTTTGCTCCGCCTTCAACCACGACAGACACGAACTTGGTGGCGCCCTCCCCATCGCGCACGATGGCCTGAGCCAGCGCGACAAAGGTTTCCTGCAGCGCCGCTTGCAAAGCGCGATAGTGAGAGGCGGATTCGGAATCAATCAGCTCGCCGCCAGCCTTACCGGTTGCGACCAGAACACAGGCGTCGTTGGTCGAGGTATCACCGTCCACGGTAATGCGATTGAAAGAGCGCTCGGCAATGTCACTCAGCATACGCTGCAGCAGAGGTGCTGCGACCGGCGCGTCGGTGGCGACAAAGCCCAGCATGGTCGCCATATTGGGCTTGATCATGCCGGCGCCTTTCGAAATCCCGGTCACGGTAAACGGCGTACCGGGCACTTTCACCGAATAGGCTTTGGGCCGGGTGTCGGTGGTCATAATGCCTTTTGCCGCGTCCAGCCAGTTCCCCTCGCCGAGCAGTCCGGGCAAGCTGGGCAGAGCCGCTTCAATCTTGGCCAGTGGCAGGGTCTCGCCGATAACACCGGTGGAAAAGGGCAGTACTTCACCGGGCTTGCAAGCGGTTAGCTCTGCCACAGCCTCGCAGCTGCGACGGGCCGCCTGCATTCCGCGCTCACCGGTACCCGCATTGGCGTTGCCTGTATTGATCAGCAGGTAACGCGGAGCGATGCTCGCCAGATGTTCTCTGGCCACCCGCACCGGGGCGGCGCAAAAGCGGTTTTGCGTAAAAACAGCAGCCGTTGCGCTGCCTTCGGCCAATTCAAACAGTACCAGGTCCTTGCGGCCAGGCTTTTTGATACCGGCGCTGCCAATCGCAATCTGCACACCGGCTATGGCATGCAATTCGGGCAGTGCGTCACTTCCTACCGCCATGACTCAGCTACCCAACCGACCGTGACAATGTTTATATTTTTTACCCGAACCGCAGGGACAGGGTTCGTTGCGCCCCACTTTGCGATCTTCACGCACAAAGGGTGCAGCACCGTCGCCTGCAGCCTTGCCGGCGTCGTCGGCAGATTCCTCCAGCGCCGAGGACTCGGCATGCTGAAACTCCATCGCCTGACGGGCGGCGGCTTCGCGACGCTCCCGCTCCAGCTCTTCGACTTCCTCATTTCTCTGAATCTGAATGTGAGACAGAAAACGGATCACCTCGTGCTTGAGGGACTCCAGCATCGACTGGAACAACTCGAACGCTTCGCGCTTGTATTCCTGTTTCGGATTCTTCTGGGCATAGGAGCGCAGATGAATGCCCGCACGCAGATGATCCATGGTCGCCAGGTGCTCTTTCCAGAGAGTGTCCAGCACCTGCAACATGATATGCCGCTCTACCCGTCGCATATCCGCGCCGATGGTGGCGCATTTTTCGCGATAAGCGTCAGTTACCGCAGCAACCAGTTTTTCGCGCAGGCTTTCCTCGTGCAGCGAGTTGTCCTCATCCAGCCACTGCTGAACAGGTACCGCGACCGAAAAATCAGCTTCCATGCGTTTTTCGAGGCCGGGAATATCCCATTGCTCCTCGATACTCTGCGGCGGAATATATTCATCGATTACGCTGTTCACAACATCCTCGCGGATGGCATCCAGCATGGGTGAAATATCGTCTTCGTTCAGCAGCTCGTCGCGCTGCTGGTAAATGATGCGACGCTGATCATTGGCAACGTCGTCGTACTCCAGCAACTGCTTGCGGATATCAAAGTTGCGGCCTTCAACCTTGCGCTGCGCTTTCTCAATCGCGTTGGAGACCATGCGATGCTCAATGGCTTCGCCTTTCTCCAGACCCAGCGCCTGCATGATGTTGCGAACCCGGTCTGAGGCGAAAATGCGCATCAGGTTGTCTTCAAGCGACAGATAAAAACGGGACATACCCGGGTCACCCTGACGACCGGCCCGGCCGCGCAGCTGATTGTCGATACGCCGGGATTCGTGACGCTCGGTGCCGATAATATGCAGACCACCCGCTTCTATTACCTGACGATGGCGCACCTCCCACTCGTTGCGCATGCGCGCCACATCGGCTTCAGCTGGGTTGTCCAGCTCCTTGATTTCCGCCTCGACATTACCGCCCAGGACGATATCCGTACCCCGGCCCGCCATATTGGTGGCAATCGTCACCACACCGGGGCGACCGGCCTGAATAATAATTTCCGCTTCACGCTCGTGAAATTTGGCGTTGAGCACATTGTGCGCTATGCCGGCGGCCTTGAAGCGACGCGACATTTCTTCCGAGGTTTCGATTGAGGCGGTACCCACCAGGACCGGGGCGCCCAGTTCGGTGATTTCCCTGACTTCCTCGACAATCGCGTCGTATTTTTCATCTTTAGTGAGAAATACCAGATCGTTCAGATCCCGGCGCTGACTGGGCCGGTTGGTGGGAATCACCACCACATCCAGACCGTAAATCTGCTGAAACTCAAATGCCTCGGTGTCGGCGGTACCGGTCATGCCCGCCAGCTTGTCGAACAGACGGAAGTAATTCTGGAAGGTGGTAGACGCCAGAGTCTGGCTTTCCGCCTGAATATTGACGTTCTCCTTGGCCTCGATCGCCTGATGCAAACCCTCGGACAGACGTCGGCCCGGCATGGTGCGGCCAGTGTGCTCATCAATCAGCACCACCTGCCCGTCCTGAATAATGTATTCGACATCGCGGTGATAGAGAATGTGGGCGCGCAGTGCGGAATACACATGGTGAAGCAGGTTCAGATTGCCGGCCGAATACAGACTGTCGCCCTCTTCAAGCAAGCCGTCTTTCAGCATCAGCTCTTCGACCAGCTCATGACCCGCCTCGGTCAGTTCAACCTGACGGGACTTTTCATCGATGGTGAAATGGCCTTCGCCCTCGCTGTCGTCTTCCGGTACCGGCACCAGACTCGGTATGAACTGATTGATGCGTTTGTACAGACGCGAGCTGTCCTCAGCCTGACCGGAAATAATCAGCGGTGTGCGCGCTTCATCGATCAGAATGGAGTCGACTTCGTCGACGATGGCGAAATTCAGCCCACGCTGATAGCGCTCCTCGAGTGAGAAGGCCATGTTGTCGCGCAGGTAGTCAAAGCCGAACTCGTTATTGGTACCGTAGGTGATATCGGCCTGGTAAGCGGCGCGTTTGGCTTCAGAGTCCTGCCGCGACTCGACGACACCGACCGTCAGGCCCAGAAATTCATAGAGCGGGCGCATCCACTCGGCATCGCGGCGGGCCAGGTAGTCGTTGACCGTAACGACGAAGACACCCTTTCCAGTCAGTGCATTCAGGTAGACCGGCAGGGTCGCCACCAGGGTTTTGCCCTCACCGGTTTTCATTTCGGCAATATGCCCTTCGTGCAAGGTGATACCACCGATCAGCTGCACATCGAAGTGACGCATACCCATGATCCGCCGGCTGGCTTCCCGGGCAGCAGCAAAGGCCTCCGGGAGAATCGCATCAAGCGCCTCACCCTGCTCAAGACGCTGCTTGAACTCGGGCGTTTTAGCCTGGAGGGCCGAATCATCGAGCCCAGTGTATTCGTCCTCAAGCTGGTTAATCTGGCTTACCAGCTTCCCCATACGCTTGAGTTCGCGGTCATTCTTACTACCAAATATTTTCTTGAATACACCAGCAATCATTGATGACTTCGCTTGTTACGCCTTCAGGTAATCGTGAAATGGTTCCAGAAAGGACTGGATCGGAACTTCGCCCGAATCGCGCGCCCAATCCAAAAAACCAAGAGTTAATCGGCCACTGTCGACAGCGCGTAGCGCTGCCTTGGCAAGTGCGCCAATATCGCATAGACGAGCGGTGATTTCCACGCCTGATAAGGCAAGAGGGAAATTAGCCGATGGCGGCGACGGGGTTCATATAGGAAATGGGGGCATCGGCGATATCGTCGAAGGTAACCATCTCCCAGGCATCTTCCTGAGCAATCAAGGCGCGGAGCGAGGCGTTGTTCAATCCGTGACCAGATTTGTAGGCCCGGAACTCACCAATCAGGCTGTATCCGAGCAGATAAAGATCACCAATCGCATCGAGCACCTTGTGTTTGACGAACTCGTCGTCGTAACGCAGGCCGTCCTCATTCAGGATGCGGTACTCATCGACCACAATGGCGTTGTCGACACTACCGCCCTGAGCCAGCCCCTTGGAACGCAGGTATTCGATTTCATGCATGAAACCAAAGGTGCGTGCACGGCTGACTTCTTTGACAAAGGAGGTGCTAGAAAAGTCGAGCTCAGCTTTCGGTTTCCGATCACGGAACACCGGGTGATCAAAGTTAATGGTGAAGGAGACTTTGAAGCCATCAAAAGGGAGGAAACTGGCTACTTTATCGCCTTCTTTAACCGTGATCTCTTTCTTGATGCGGATGAATTTCTTCGGCGCATTCTGCTCTTCGATACCAGCGGACTGAATCAGAAAAACAAAGGGACCGGCACTACCGTCCATGATAGGCACTTCTGCCGCACTGAGCTCGACATAGGCATTATCGATACCCAATCCGGCCATCGCTGACAGGAGGTGTTCGACCGTGGAGACGCGGACATCACCCTTTACCAGAGTAGAGGACAGAGTCGTGTCGCCAACGTTCTCGGCGCGCGCTGGAATTTCAACAACGGGGTTCAGATCCGTACGGCGAAATACAATGCCGTTGTCCACCGGGGCCGGCTTTAGGGTGAGATACACCTTTTCACCCGTGTGCAGACCCACGCCCGTGGCGCGAATCGTGTTTCTCAAAGTTCGTTGTCTAATCATTATTCCAGCAATTTTCTCGCATAATGCGCCAGCCAGCGCATGTTAACAGAGCTAACGCCATTCACCAAACGTCAGTTGGCCAAATTGTGATCAATCACGCCCTTCTCAATCTGCCTGACGGCGGAGAAAAGCCGGAATATCCAGATACTCCATATCCCGATCTTCGACCGCGGCGGCAATCGCCTGCTGCTCCCGATGGGCGGCATTCTGGCGCATTACCGTCGGTCGATCAAGCTGGCGATAGTCGCTGGCCGTTTTTGGCTCGGCTGACTTATTTTCCACTACTTTCAAGGGGATATCAGGCCCGCCATCGAGACCGGTAGCAACGACTGTCACCCGCAGCTCGTCGTGCATCTCAGGATCGATCACCGTACCCACCACCACAGTGGCCTGGTCTGAGGCAAACTCCTTGACGGTATCACCCACATCCGAGAACTCACCGAGCGACAGGTCGAGCCCCGCGGTGATGTTCACCAGGATCCCGCGAGCGCCCTGAATGTTGACGTCTTCCAGCAGCGGGCTGCGAATGGCTGCTTCGGCCGCTTCGATCGCGCGATTTTCACCGCTGGCGACACCCGAGCCCATCATGGCCATACCCATCTCGGACATTACCGTGCGCACGTCAGCGAAGTCGACGTTGATCATACCGGGGAGAATGATCAGGTCGGCGATCCCCTGCACCGCATTCAGCAAGACATCGTTGGCCGCCTTGAAGGCATCCAAGAGGCTGGTGCTCTTACCCAGAACACTCAACAGCTTTTCGTTGGGCACCGTGATCAGCGAATCGACATGCTCCCGCAGCTCGCGCATCCCCTGCTCGGCTACTTCCATTCGCTTGCGGCCTTCGAAGGGGAAGGGCTTGGTTACAACCGCGACCGTCAGAA
>PAKT01000047.1 GCA_002710725.1 Spongiibacteraceae bacterium | reverse complement strand
CATGGTGAACTCGGGGTTGTGACGGCGCCCGCTCTCGCCCTGCCGAAAGGCCTTGCAGATCTGATAGATCGGACCGCTGCCAGCCGCCAGCAAGCGCTTCATGGCGTATTCGGGAGATGTTTGCAGATAGAGCTCTGCCTGTTTCAGGGAATAGGCCTCAATCGCCGGGTCGGTGACGGGCGCCGAAGCCAGCAGCGGCGTATCGACTTCCATCACGCCGCGCTGTTTGAAAAAGTCCCGCACCACCTCCAACAGGGTGGCCCGGGCTTGCAGCGCCGTCAGCGCTGCACTGGGTTGCCAGTCGCTCAAGACTTGGCGCGGTTCTGGTACTCGCCGGTCCGGGTATCCACTCGAACCACCTCACCTTCACTCAGGAACAGCGGCACTTTCACCACCGCACCGGTGCTCAGCTTGGCGGGCTTGGTACCGCCCTGGGCGGTATCGCCCTTGAGGCCCGGATCGGTCTCGACAATTTCCAGCTCGACAAAGTTGGCCGGGGCCACAGCCAGCGGCGCGCCGTTGTAGAGGGTTACGGTGGCGATGTCCTGCTCTTTCAGCCACTGGGCAGCATCACCGACGGTCGCAACGTCGGCCTGGTGCTGCTCAAAAGTTTCCGGCTCCATGAAATGAAAGAACTCACCGTCGTTGTAGAGATACTCCATCTCGGTGTCCATCACATCCGCGCCTTCCAGGGACTCACCGGACTTGAAGGTGCGCTCCCAGACCCGACCGGTTTTCAGGTTGCGCAGTTTTACCCGGTTAAAGGCCTGACCCTTCCCCGGTTTGACAAATTCGTTATCCAGAATGGAGCAGGGGTCGCCCTCCAACATGACTTTCAGCCCGGAGCGGAATTCGTTGGTAGAATAGGTCGCCATAACTTTCCTCAAAACACGATATCTTCGAAAGGCGCCAATGATACCGCTTAGCCAGCCACAATGTCAGTCAGAAAAGGGGCAGACCGAAACCTGGCAGGAACAGCTTGCCGGCGCGTTTCGCGATGTGCCCGCCCTGCTCGCCGCCCTCGACCTCGACCGAGCGCAGGCGCCCTACGCGCTGGAGCCCCAGTCGCCTTTTCCGCTGCGGGTTCCCCGAGCCTTTGTCAGCCTGATGCAGCCCGGCGACTGGTTCGACCCGCTACTGTTGCAGGTGCTGCCGCTGGCGCGCGAGAGCGACAGGGCGCCCGGCTACAGCGAAGACCCGCTGCGAGAGCGCGACACCAACCCGGTGCCCGGCCTGATCCACAAGTACCACGGCCGGGTATTGCTGATCGCCAGCCCCGCCTGCGCGGTGAACTGCCGCTACTGTTTCCGGCGCCATTTCCCCTACGACGAAAATACCCCGTCCCAGGCCGACTGGGAACTGGCATTGGACTACATACGGCAACGCTCCGACATTCAGGAAGTCATCCTCAGCGGCGGCGACCCGCTGGCGCTCAATGACCGGCGACTGGACAGTCTGGTGCGCGCCATTAACGACATCGATCACGTGGCCACCCTGCGCTTTCACAGCCGCCTGCCGGTGGTGCTGCCGGCGCGCATCAGCCCCCCATTCATGGACACACTTCAAGCCATCGATAAAAATCTGGTGTTTGTCATTCACAGCAACCACCCCGCCGAGATCGGCAATGAACTGAAAGGCGCCTTGAGGCAGCTCCGCTCTGCCGGTGTCACGCTGCTGAATCAAACCGTGCTGCTCAAGGGCGTCAATGACGATGCCCAAACACTGGAATCTCTCAGCAGGAGGCTTTTTAACGCCGGCGTGTTACCCTACTATTTGCACCAACTTGACCGGGTAGCGGGCGCCTCCCATTTTGAATTGGGCGACGACAAGGCGCGCTACCTGCATCGAGCGCTGCTGGAAACATTACCGGGCTATCTCGTACCAAGATTGGTGCGCGAAGACCCGGATATCCCATACAAAGCACCTCTTGCCTGAGCCTGTCACCACGGCCCGGTATAGAGACAGCAACTAACGAGACCCGAGGCAGCACTCGGGCAGGGCTATGCCATGAGCGCAGCAAATTACAGTGAGATCCACGTCCCCTTACCGAGCCAGAATCTGGAACGACACAGTTTGTTCGAGCTCAGCACGAACGCGGTAGCCGACTGGCTGCGCAGCTTGCCCACCGCCAATCTGGGTGAAACCACGCGCCAGCTTTACCTGGCACTGGTAGAACTGAACCGGGTTAACTGCAGCCCCAAAGAGCGCCTGCTGATTCTCGAGCAGCTGCGCCATTCCACCCACGTAGCCAATCGCGGTCTCGAAAAGCACTTCCTCAATCAACCAGTGGTGTTGCCAAAGCGGGCCCGTAAAGTTGCGCAGCTCGCCGACACCCTGAACAAGCAGATGGCGATCGGCTACAGCCTGTGCGCCAATCAGTTCCTCGCCATGCATCGCCTGCGCCGGCCAAAAGACCAGCTGGCGCTGGCCTTTCACCGCGCCATTACGGAACACAGCCTGGTCTTGCTGCGCAACTTCCAGCTGTACCGAAACGAAGAAGCGGGTTTCTGGAAAACCATTCACGAGTTGTTCTATCAGGCCTTGAAGCACAAGGTGTCGCGCGAGTCCGTCAACGACGAGCAGTGGGGCAACAGCACGCTGGAACAGTGCTACCTGCGCCCGATGCTGCTGTTTAGCGCCAGACCCCACCAGCTGCGGCAGGCCAGCCAGGCTCAGGTATTTGCACACCTGAGCCGCTGGAGCCGCGACGCGCGGGTGCGCGGCGACCAGTTCGAGCAATGTGTCTTTCTGTTCAAGCCCACCCGCGACGCCCCCCCGGTCTATCGCGAACTCTGCGAGGATACCCAAGGCTGGCTCGGCATTGACGCTCAGGCACTGTGTAAAAAGCTGGAGCAGGAGCTGAATGATTTCACGGAAAAACGCGGCCAGGAGCAGAAGGAACCGAAAGCGCAGAAGCCCGCCGACCAGCTCAGCCCAACCCTGCTGCAACACCTGCACTCGGCCTGGAGCATGATGCAGCAGCGCAAGTCGGTGCGGGTGGAACGCAACGACGATCTGCTGGTATCACTGGGCCTGTTTTCCACCCACTTCTACGTCGCCGGCGAAGAACCCTTCAGTGAGTTCATGAAGGACGAGAGCCAGCAGCAGGCGTCCGGTGCCGCCTTTGAGGAAGAGCGCGATTACAGCCTGCGCAAGCGCTTTGACGCGGACCGAGATGCCTGGGCCAGCGCCGATCAGCACGATATTGTCGACAAGGATCAGCGCGGCTATATACCGCCGGCCATACTGTCCCAAAGTATCGATTTCGAACCCGTCGGCGCCAAGCAGGGGGTTGCGCCCAGCACCCGCAACTACCGTTTCTACAAAACCCGGATGGTCAACGCCAGCGAGCGTGGCTACTGCATTAACTGGCCGGCCGATGAAGCGGTCAAAGTCCACGCGGGCGATGTGGTTGGGCTTCGCGAGCGCAGCGACCGCAACTGGGGCGTTGGAGTGATTCGCTGGGTCAAACAGGTCAGCAACTCTGAAGGCCAGCTCGGTATCGAAGTGCTGGCCCGGGTCGCGGACACCTACAGCGCCCGGCTGGTCCGCACCGGCCTGGCGGTCGGGGAATACCAGCGCGCACTGATGCTGCCGCCGGACCGGGACACTGGCTTACCCGAGCGAATTCTGTTACAAAAGTCGGCCTTCCGGGAAGGAGACGCCCTCGAGCTGAAACGGCCGGGGCAGACCTGCCGGATCAAACTGCAGGCCTGTGTCGTGCAGACCCTGGGGCTGGGAACTTACCTGTTCTCGACCATGGCCAAAACTGACAGCAGCGATGCTGATCCGCTCAGCTCCTCGGGCGACAGTAGCAATCCGGCAGCGCATCGCAGGCAGGATAAAAACAAACCGGAGTTCGACACCCTCTGGAAAGATTTGTAGTCAGGCCAACCTCATTTTGACAGAGTTCCGCATAAAGGCATCAGGAAGGTGCTAGTCTTCAGGGCTTGTTCGTCGACAGCGGTACGGTGCACGGCGCGCCAAAGAGTACGAATCCGCGGCCGGATGTATGGAGTAGCAACCAGCAGTAATGAACAGTAATACACTCACGACACTGCACTTCGGTATCGATGCCAACCGCGCCGCCGCGCTGACCTCTGCCTTTCACCGGCTGGGCTACATCTGTCGCCATACCGCCGTCGACGAAATGGGCCGTATGGGCAGCGCGATTCGCGACGACAAGCCCGATCTCGTTCTGTTTGACGAGGCTGAGTCGGCAATCGAGCTCAGCCACTGCCTCGAGGCCATAGCCAGCCAACAGCTCGACCTGCCGGTGATCGTGCTCAGTAACAGTGAAGCCCTGATGCCCGACCATCAGATTGCGGATGTGCTGGCGCCCGACAAAATTGACCGCATTAGCCGGAGCTGCCTCCGCGAATTCTGGGCCCTGCATACCCGCCGCAATCTGAAATCCACCGAAGAAGAACTCAAAGCCGCTGAAACCCGCAGCGAACAGATTCTGTCCCAGTCGGACGAGGCCATCGCCTATGTATCCGATGGCATGGTGATCAGCAGCAACCGCCTGTTCGCGAAATTTTTTGGCTTCGACGATCCCGACGAGCTGGATTTCCAGCCCGTGGTCGACCTGATTGCGGAACAGGATCAGGATCGACTCAAAGCCGCATTGCGCAATACCACCACAAAAGAAGGTGCCAGGGTCAGCGTAACTGTACACCGACAGAACGGTGAAGAAGCAGAAACCGGCATGAAGCTGTCCCCCTCGACACTGGACGGCGAAGACTGCATTCAGATCACCCTGCGCGACGAAGTGGGCGAAAGCACAACCAGCAACGCTGGCGCTATTGATCACTCCACCGGCTTCGCCTCCGCGATGCGCTTTGTGCAGCAGCTGGACGATGTGGCGGCGCACGGTCTGGGCGGCGGCAATGATGGTGCGCTGCTGCTGGTCGGCATTGATCGCTATATGCAGCTGCGCACCGAGATTGGCATTGGCGGCTGCGCCACACTGACCAGCGATATCGCTGACCTGCTGCTGTCCCACTTTCCCAAAGCCAGCTACGGACGTGTGGACGGCGACCTGATCGCTATTATTCTCAGCAATATCAGTGCCGCTGACGCGCTCAAGCAGGCGCAAAAAGTCTGTGCCCGCGCCACTGATCGCGTAGTGACGCTGGACAAGCTCAGCATCAGCTATACCCTGAGCATCGGTGTCCTGCCGATTACCAAAACCCGAATGGCAGGCGCTCTCGAGCTGCTCGACAACCTGATTGGCGTCTGTGATCAGATCCGCGAGGAAACCGGGGACAACGGCATGGGCAACGGCGCGGCAATGTTTGTCCGCGCCAAACAACAGCTCGACCAGAAGAGCGACCCGCTGACCCTGTTCGAGGACGCCAAGGCCGATAACCGGCTGCAGCTTCTCTACCAGCCCGTGGTCAGCCTGGCGGACGAAGATCGCCATTACTACGAGGTATTTCTCTCTCTCAAAGACAAGGAAGCCGACGAGATCAGCGGCGAACAGTTGCTCCGCGCCTTCGAAAAACAGGGCAAGAGTACCGAACTGGATCGCTGGATCATTGTCGAGGCCACCAAACAGCTCACCCGCAGTAAACTGACCGGCAAGCCGATCAGCCTGGTGATCAACCTGAGCTGCAACGTGTTTCGCGACCGCAACCTGATCAGCTGGCTGAACGTGGCCATGAAGGCGGCCGAACTGTCTCCAGCAACCCTCGTTATGCAGTTTCAGACCTCCGCGGCGGCCAAGCTTGTGAAGCCCGCCCAGACTTTCGGTGAGAAACTGCGCCAGCTGGGTGCCGGCCTGGCGCTGCGCTCTGACTCAGCCGCCAACGACGATCTGCAGACCATTCGCCTGCTCCAGCCGGCGCTGACCAAACTGGCGGTCAGCCCGAAAGACAGCAAAACACTGGAAAGCGCGATTACCAGCCTCCACGAGGCAGGCAGCAAAGTCATCGTGCCGGACGTGGACAGCGCGGCAACCCTGGCCACGCTGTGGCAATTGAAACCGGACTACGTGCAGGGCAGTTATGTGCATTCGCCCAGCACCAAGCTGGACTACGATTTCGGCGACGACTGAACGGACGGCCTCAGTGCTCCGTGTGGCGGTCGCTGATGCCTAACAGGTAAAGTATGCCGTCAAGGCCGAGGGTACTGATGGACTGCTTGGCGTTTTCGCGCACGATGGGCTTGGCGCGAAAGGCAATGCCCAGCCCGGCGATGCTGAGCATGGGCAGGTCGTTGGCGCCGTCGCCCACCGCGATCACCTGCTCCAGATTGATTCCTTCACGGTCGGCCAGTTCCTTCAGCAATTCCGCCTTGCGCTCGCCGTCCACAATCCGGCCCGACACCTTGCCCGTAACCCGACCATTGTCGATTTCCAGATCGTTGGCATAGACATAGTCGATGCCGAGCTGCTGTTTAAGATAATTGCCGAAGTAGGTGAAACCACCCGACAGGATCGCGGTTTTGTAACCAAGCTGTTTCAGGGTAGACACCAGACGCTCGGCGCCCTCGGTGAGGGGCAAGCGGGCAGCGATACTCTCCAGCACGCTGGCATCCAGCCCTTCCAGCAGCGCCACCCGGCGACGGAAACTTTCGGCGAATTCAATTTCACCGCGCATCGCCGACTCGGTTATCGCCGACACCTGTTCGCCGACACCCGCGGCCGCGGCCAGCTCGTCAATCACTTCCGCTTCGATCAGGGTTGAGTCCATATCGAAGCACACCAGCCGGCGCGTGCGCCGGTACATATTGTCTTCCTGGTAGGCGATATCGATATCCAGCTCACTGGCGAGCTGCATGATGGAATTGCGAAAGGTGGATTTGTCTTCCAGACTGCCGCGCACCGAGATTTCCACCGAAGCTTTGCTCTGCTCACTGACGCCGTCCAGCGGCACCCGCCCGGACAGGCGATCGATGCGATCAATATTCAAACCGTAGCTGGCAACTATGGCCGTTACCCGAGCCAGGTGGTCGGCAGTAATCTTGCGCGCCAGCAGAGTCAGTATATGGCGCTGCTTGCCCTGCCCGGCAACCCATTGCTCGTAACTCTCGGCAGTGACCGGCGAGAAACGCACCTGAAAGCCCAGCTCGTGTGTGCGGAACAGAATATCCTTGAGCACCGACGATGAGTCGGCGCTGTCAGGCACTTCAATCAGCAGCCCCAGGGACAGCGTGTCGTGGATCACCGCCTGACCAATATCGAGAATATTGACGTTGTGCGTACCGAGGATACTGGTGATGGAACTGGTAACCCCGGCGCGGTCATCACCGGCGATATTGATCAGAATGATTTCGTTCACCCACAACCCCTGTCAGCTCGCGTGCGCCGACATGGCAACGCACAGTAGTCATTTAAGGCCGCTATTGTAGCGGCAGCGGGCAGTTCACACCATCGACCGGCAAGTCCGGTATACTGGCGCCAGTCAAATAACAGCCGATAACATGCCTGACAAGATTCCACAGCTTTTGAAACAAGCCTGCAACGCCCTGCTGCGGCTTTCGCTGCCCGCCAAGTGCGCCTGGTGCTTGTCCTGCACAGCAGCCTGTTGCTGCTGGCCAGCGCGCGCGGTAATGCCCAGGTCATGAACGAGCAGTATCAGCTGTTTGCCAATCAGTGGGTGCGTCAGGTCGCCTTTCAGGCTCAGCCGGGGCTGCTGCGAAACGACCGGGTTGCCCTGCTGAACATGCTGAATCAGCACCGCGACAACCCGCTGCTGGCCTACGCCAGCATCAGCGACAGCGAAGGCAGCGTGCTGGTCGAAATCGGCCGCGATGGTGGCGACTGGCGTCACTATTCGGCACCGGTGCTGCTCGGCAACGATATCGCCGGCAGCGTCACCCTGGCGCTGGACCCGACGCCCACCCGTTCGCAACAACTCAACCTGAACGCCCAACTGCTGATTCTCGCCGCCATTCTGGCAGCCCTGGCGGCAGCACTGATTTTGATGCTGGGTCGACACATTGATGCGCTGCTGCAGCGCGCCAGAAGTCACCTGTTATCGCCCAGCGAACAGCCCGGCACACTGCCCTATCCCGGCCGCGATAGCCTGGGTGATCTGCTGGCAACCCTGAGCGACCCGCCACTGAGGGTGCCGCCGATGGAAAGCCGGGAAGTTGAGTGGATTGTGGTGCAGGTTTACTGGAGCAGCTATTCGCGCCTGACCCAGCAATGGGGTCGCGCCGAACTGGAACGCCGCCTCACCCGCAGCCACAGCGCGGCGCTGGCTCTGTGCCGTCTTTACCACGGTGCGCTGAAAGTTTACCGACGCGACGGCCTGACCCTGCGTTTTGAAGCGCTGGAGGGGGGTGACTCCGCCCTGCTGCGCGCCCTGTGCTGCGCCCATCTGATCCAGCAGCTCGATGCCAAGCTCGGCGCCCGCCCGACCCTTGGCGTGGTGCGCAGCCGCGGCACCCGCCTGCAGCTCGAAGCCACCGAAGCCGCGCTGGCGGACAGCCTGAGCGCCGTCGACGGCAAGGGCATTCGCCATCAGCTGCCGCTTGATCTGAAAGAGCAGCTCCCCGGCTGGGCCAGCGAAGACGGCTCGGGCATAAAAATTGAGGCGCGCTACCAGAACCTGCTCGACAGTCAGCAGCGCAAACTGGAAGCCCAGCTAAACGGGGACTGAGCCACGACCAGACACCTCCCCTCATCCCAGCCTTCTCCCAGAGGGAGAAGGTGCAAAGCCTCACTCCGGGTTGATCAGCAAGCCATCGACTTTCTGGAACCCTCGCGGCAGTTTGTGACCGCGGCGGCCACGCTCACCGAGATAGTGCTCCAGTTCAGAGAACTTCAAATTGAGGTAGCGCTTGCCGGAGAACACTCGCAGCACGTCCGATTCGTTAATCACGGCCACCGCCACCATGTACTCCTCACGCGCTGCCACCCGCGCCGAGGGAATGCCGATCATTTTATTGCCCTTGCCGCGGGCCATCTCCGGCAGATCGGAGAGCGGGAACACCAGCATACGGCCCTCGGTCGTGACCGCGACCACATGGCCGTGCTCGCCATCGAGAGGCGCAGGGTTCAGTACCTGCGCGCCCTTGGGCAGGGTCAGTACCGCCTTGCCCGCCTTGTTTTTACTCTGCAGGTCGCCCAGCTTGGCGACAAAACCGTAGCCCGCGTCAGAGGCCAGCAGCACCCGCTGATCCGCGCTGCCCATCAGCATGCCGTTAAACACCGCGCCTGAGGGCGCGTTCAGGCGCCCGGTTACCGGCTCGCCCTGGCCCCGCGCCGAAGGCAGAGTGTGCGCAGCCACGGTGTAGGCGCGGCCACTGTTGTCAAAGATGACCACCGGCTGATTGCTGCGCCCCTTGGCGGCCAGCTTGAACTTGTCGCCGGATTTGTAACTCAGCCCGTCGGGGTCGACATCGTGACCCTTGGCCGCGCGAATCCAGCCTTTTTCTGACAGTACCACCGTGACTGGATCAACCGTCATCAGCTCCTCTTCCGAGAAGGCCCGCGCTTCCTCGCGGGACACCAGCGGTGAGCGGCGCTCGTCACCGTATTGCTCGGCAACGGCTTTCAGCTCCTTGCGGATCAGGTTTTTCAGTTTGCGCGGCGAACCGAGGGTGGCCTCGAGGTTGTCACGCTCCGCCGCCAGCTCGTCCTGCTCGCCGCGGATTTTCATTTCCTCGAGCTTGGCCAGGTGGCGCAACTTCAATTCAAGGATGGCTTCGGCCTGGGTATCGCTCAGCCCGAAACGCTCCATCAGCACCGGCTTGGGTTTGTCCTCTGCGCGGATAATCGCAATTACCTCATCGATATTGAGGTAGGCGGTCAGCAAGCCGTCCAGAATATGCAGCCGGGCCAGTACCTTGTCGAGGCGGTACTGCAGTCGGCGACGAGTGGTTTCGGTGCGAAACTCCAGCCATTCGCCCAGCAGTTTGGTCAGCGACTTGACCTGCGGCCGGCCGTCGATCCCGATCACGTTGAGGTTTACCCGGTAGGTCTTTTCCAGATCGGTGGTGGCGAACAGGTGGTTCATCATCGCCTCCACATCCACCCGGTTGGAGCGCGGAATAATCACCAGCCGGGTCGGGTTCTCGTGGTCGGACTCATCGCGCAGATCGGCCACCATCGGCAGTTTTTTCGCCTGCATCTGCTGGGCTATCTGCTCCAGCACCTTCGACCCCGAGGCCTGATAGGGCAGGGCGGTAACAATGACATCACCGTCTTCGCGCTGCCAGGTGGCGCGCATCCGCAGACTGCCGCGCCCGGTCTCATACATTTTCACGATGTCGTCGCGGGGGGTAATCAGCTCGGCGCCGGTGGGGAAATCCGGCCCCTGGATGTGTTCGCACAGATCCGCAACACTGGCCTTGCTGTTGTCGAGCAGGGCAATGGTAGCGTTCACCACCTCCAGAAGATTGTGCGGCGGAATGTCGGTCGCCATGCCAACCGCAATGCCCGTGGTACCGTTGAGCAGCACATTGGGGACCCGCGCCGGCAGCACTGCAGGTTCATCCATGGTGCCGTCAAAATTGGGCGTCCAGTCGACGGTGCCCTGCCCCAGCTCCGAGAGCAGCACATCGGCGTAAGCGGTCAGGCGCGATTCGGTATAGCGCATCGCCGCAAAGGACTTCGGGTCGTCCGGCGAACCCCAGTTGCCCTGACCGTCCACCAGCGGATAGCGGTAGGAAAAGTTCTGGGCCATGAGCACCATGGCTTCGTAAGCGGCGGAATCGCCGTGGGGATGAAACTTACCAATCACATCACCCACGGTACGCGCCGATTTCTTGAACTTGGCGGTTGCTTTCAGGCCCAGCTCGCTCATGGCGTAAACGATGCGACGCTGCACCGGTTTCAGGCCGTCGGCAATATTGGGCAGGGCCCGATCGAGAATGACGTACATGGAATAGTCCAGGTAGGCCTTCTCGGTATAGGCCTTCAACGGCAGCTGTTCCACGCCGTCATCGGCGATAGTTGTTTGATTTTCCATTAATTAATGACTTCCAGATTATCGGTTTTTGCCCGGCGTACTTATGCGCCTGTTTATAAGTAATTCCCCTTAAGTTACGGGTATTTACCTAGTTTCCACCACTTGCCCCACCCCTATACTGAGCCTGCAGGTTAACACTGATGAACTCACCCCCCGGAGGGTGCAGATGATGCAGAAAAATGGAAATGTTGTCAGCCTTAAAAACTTTCAGAGCGCATCCCGGCAGGCTGCGCTTGATGATATCAGCGCTCAGGCCTTTATGTTTCTACGCGAGCAGGCGCAGGAAAACAAGCTGCCCATGCGCGATGTTTTGCTGGAACATCTGCTGGGCATCGCGCTGGTGATCAAGGCTGTCGAAGGACAGGATGAGTCCGCGCGGGTGCTGCGAGAGATCGCTCAGCAAATCAACGGCGACCCGACTACCTAGCCGCCCTATCCGACCCTGCCGCGCTGGTCAGACCAGCGCCACACTGCGACCCCTGTGCACGGGTAGGCACTTCCCCTTAGTTCCAAAGTCCGATCAGCACTTTAGACTCGATAGCCGGTCAGAATATTTCAGCAAACCAGTCAGAGGGCTTCAGCCATGCCAACGCCCAGCAATGTCGTGCAGCTACATGAGTTCCGTCAGGTGTCACGCCAGGAAATCATTGACGATATCAGCAGCGAAGCCTTTATGCTGTTGAGAGAATCGGCCCGCAGTCACGGCCTGCCAATCAAGCAGGTGCTGATTGAACACATGCGCGATATCGCCGTGGTCATAAACAGCGTAGACGGGCCGGAAACCCTGGTCGAAGTACTCGACAGCATCACACGGCAGATCAAGGGCGACTGAGTCGCTCGAGTCAGCACTCAAGCATTCAATGCGCTGTCGTTTTCATCCGACCGCAGCGCTCACACCGGTAGACCGTAACCAGCTTGCCCTGCTTCACATCAAACCGACTCTTGGTTTCTACTTTCCAGCGGTGATGGCCCTCACGACACAGCGTTGACTTCCCCGCTCCCGGCTTTTTCCCGCCCGGACGAAACGCAAGCACCTCTCCCATACCGTTATCCTCTGCCAGCGGCCCCGGCAATCAAAAATTGGAATTTGCGTGGGCCGCGATTAGTATACGCGCCTGTTCGCCACTCCGCCCGCAATGGGCACGGCCGCGCTGAGGAAAGCACCATGAAAATTGAAAAACACCGCGTTGTCTCGTTCCACTATCGTCTCGCGGAGCAAGGCGGCGCTGAGCTGGAAAACAGCTATCAGGGCGAGCCCTCTCTCTACCTGCACGGCGCCCGCAATATACTGCCCGCACTGGAAAAAGCGCTGGCCGGTCACAGTGTCGGCGACACCGTAGCGGTGGATCTGAGCGCCGCCCAGGCCTACGGCGAGCGACAGGAAGGTCAAGTGCAGCGCATCCCGGCGAAATACCTGAAGCACGAGGGCAAAATGAAGCCGGGACAGATTGTCCGCTTTCGCGATGATCAGGGCGTGCGTCAGGCAAGGGTTATCAAGGTGGGCAAGTTTTCAGTCGACGTCGACACCAATCATCCCTTGGCGGGCAAGAACCTGCATTTTGATATCGAGATTGTCGATGTGCGCGAAGCCAGCGCCGAGGAAGTGTCTCACGGCCACGCCCACGGCCCCGGTGGTCACCAGCACTGACCGGCGGCTCAGTCGCCCAGTTCCATATAGAGCTGGGCATTGCGGATCAGCAGATTGCGGCGGTCAAAGTGGAAAATGGCGACGCCGCGCTTTTCCACCTCTCCCTCTTTGTAGTAAACCGTCGCTGTAGTCACACGACCCGCCGACAGCAGCTTCTCAACCCGCAGAGTCCCCGGCGGCATCGCCCAGAATGCGACCCGCGCATCGTGACCATAGGGCCAGGCCAGCAAACCATCTTCGGTAAAAAGCCGCTCCAATGCGCGATTCTGCTTCTGGTTAAAGGCGCTGACAAAGGCCTCGACCTTTGCCTTGCCGGCCTCGCCGACAGTTTCCCGCGCCTGCAGAAAGCCCGACAAGCCCGACAGCCCCATGTGACGGAGCATGCGCCAGAAGGATGACACCCCGGCCACCGCGCTGGCGAGCCCGTACTGCATCTGCTGGCGCAGCATGGGTTTCAGTTCCCAGTGGGCAGCCAGCCGCTTGATGCGCACTTCGCCGTTCTCGGTGGTCAGCTCGTAGAGCAGATGCATGGGCACTCGCACCTTCACCTTGTCGGACATGCGAATCTCGATATCGAGATCGCGCACCACGGCGCCGGCGCAAACCACGTCGTAATCGACATCAAAGCGGATATCGTTGGCGGCAATAAAGGTTTCGTAGAACTGGCTCAAGGGGCTCTGACCGCTGTCGTCGGGCAGGTTGATCTGCGGTCTGGAACCGACCGGATCTTCCACCACTGCACAGTCGGCAAACAGCGAAAGCCATTCGGGTTTATTGTGAACTGCAACCGCAGCCGGTGAGCCTTCAACACAGGCCAGGCAGGCCTGCTTATCTCTCAGAAGTGTTCGCATTGTCATTAGTCACACCCGCATTACAACGAGCGGAGCATAGGCGCGCAGCGCCCAACAGCGCTGTGACATTTTCACACTTTGACAGGCGGCCTGTCTAAAACCGGCGACAGGTCACACCCCGCTGTGTATTAAAGGAAAAAACTATTTCACCGGCAGCGCCAGCGTTTCCAAAAAATCGAGCAACACACCGCGGTAGGCGGGAAAGGCGAAGGTGGCAATGTGCGGGCCGTGGGTGCTGTGCCGCTGTTTGGGCTCAGCCGCGAGCGCATAGAGGGTTTGCGTATGGCCCGGCGGGATCACCCCATCGTCGGGGCTGTGCAGATACAGCTGCGGCACCCCCGCCAGCTGGCCGATGACCGCGTCGAGGTCGTAATCCGCCGGCATCAACGCCGCCGCCAGTCCGGCAAAGGGCCAGGTCAACCACTGACGCTGAGCGACTTCACGGGCGATGCGCGGGAATGAAGCCACGGCCGCATCGAGCACCAGCGCATCGGGTTTGTCAGCCTCGGTCGCCATGGCATAGCCGGCGACGGCGCCGCCAATACTCTGTCCGAGCACGACCACCGGCAGCTCGCCCCGGGCGCGCAACCAGTGATAGCCGCGCCTGACATCCTCAATCACACCGGGCAGTTCCGGCGCCCCCTCCGAGCGGCCGTAGCCGCGGTAGTCCAGCAGGAAAACGTTGTAGCCCTGCTCGGGCAGCCACAGCACGCTGTGCATATGGGTACTGATATTTTCGGCATTGCCGTGCAGGAAATAGACTGTCGCCCGCGCCTCACCTTGCGCGGGCAGCCACCAACCGTGCAGACGGGGATCACCGTCCGCAAGCCATACATCTTCATAGGCCACCCCCGCGTCGGCGGGCGTGGCCACCAGTTTTTTCATGGGGTGAAACAACAGGGCCGCACAGCCGCTCAGCCACAGGCAGAGCCCCAGCAGGACCAGGGATTTAGCCAACCCTGAATGTAAACCCTTAGAAATAGCGACGCCATTGCAGGCTGAACTGTTCACCCCACTCTCCTTCTTCACCGAGTCGCGCGGCCACCAGCCGCAAACCCTGCTGTTTACCGACGTGAAGCTGCGCACCAATACTGACACGGTTGCGCTCTATGCCATCCGTAAAACGATAGTGACCGGCATCCACTTCAAGCGCAAAGCGCCGCTGCTGAAGCCCCCAGCGCAAACCCAGGCCCGGCGCCAGCTGCCAGTTGTTATCGAAGTCTTCATTGTACTCGGCGCGCAGACTCGCCAACACCGAGGCACGCCCCCCCAGCAGATGCCAGGTGCCACCGGCACCGCCCTCGGCAAAGGGCGCCAGATAGGCCTCCGACCACTCGCTGCGCTCAAGCCCCCCTCGCGCCTGCCAGCTAACCGGTCGGAAAAACCGATTGCGGGGTGCCAGCGAGCGGATATCAACCAGCGCCAGACGCCGCAGCTGCAGCGATTCACCCTCAGCCCGACGCAGCGTTGCGCTGAGCATGTTCAGCGAAGCGTCCGGCGGATAGCCGGCAATCGGGTCGAGCAGATCGTGATAGGTCAGCTTCAGATTCAGCTCGCCATAATGCCGGCTATCCCACTGCCCGAAGGCCAATGCCGCCAACGCGGTGCGGTGCCCCTTATCCGGCTGTGGCGGACGCGGGGTGTCGGTATCCGGCTTTGCCGTTCGCGGCAGCGCGTTGATTGCCCGCAGCAGGGCAAAACTGCGGCGCGCGACTGCACTGTCCCGCGCCTCACGGTCATGGCGGTAACGCAGCAGCCGATAGGCCGCCAGCAACAGACGGTATTGTTCGGCTTCAGGGCGCTGCTGAAACGCGGCCGAATCCTCAGCGTCAGCCCTATCCGCAAGCCGCAGCACAGCGGTGCGTTGCTCAGGGCTGAGGACTTGCAGCAAACTGTCGAGTTCGCGCTGGCGCGAGGGGCGGTAGGTGATATCGCCGACCAGACCGGCGTCGCGCACGCTGCGCACCGTATCCACCGGGATCGCGTGCAGGGGGAAGTCACCGGTCAGATTCAGGCCCGGTCGGGCAACTTCCAGCAATTCCAGCAGGCGAAACGAGCAGTTTTCATCCATGAAGTAATAATCAAAATTGATGTCCTGCAATTCCCAGAGATGCGCCAGCAGGCGATCCAGCTCGACGTCGTTAAGATTCAGCTCGTACTCCCACACATCCCGGTTTTCCAGCCGCGAGTATTCCTGCAGCTTTTCCACATAGGGCTGCAGGCTGAAATGCCCCGGATAGCCGCCGCTCATGCCGCGCCAGGCAAACAGCAGACTGCCGTCGTGCTCGGGCACCAGTGCCGCGTAGTTGACGGCGTAGGACAGCAGCGCCGAATCCGCGCGATAGCCTTTCGGGTCGAGCCGCAGGAAGGTATGCCCGTACATGGACGAGGGGCTGTTCAGGTAGCTTGAGGCAAATACCAGCGCCGCCTGTCCGGCATTAATCTGCTCGCGCCACTGCCAGTATTCTGTGCAGTGTTGTGCGCTCGCAGCGCCCAGCAAACCCCGTGTGCGCAGCCACTGAAAGCGCGCAATAAAACGGCAGCGCAGCGCAGGTTGTTCCTCCAGTGCCGACAGGCTGGCGGCCAGTTCAGCGGCGGGGTTGCGGGCGCCGTCTGCGGCGAGAAAAAAAGCCGGATCGTCGACGTAACTGCTGCGATTGTAGTCTTCGCCTGAGCGGCCGAAATGCAACAGGGCCAACCACTGGGGGTCAGCTGCCAGCACATTCAAATCTGGCTTCGCAAGAACCTGCCCAGCGGTCAGACACAACAGCAAAGCAAGCAACAGGCACAAGGGAGACCCGTCACCGCTGAGTGCACTCCGGTGTGATTCGTTCTTCATCGGGAAAGCGGGGTGCAGCAGCGCTGCACCCGGTAGGATCAGGCGACGTACTTGGCAAGCTGCGCGTCGGTGCGCATCAGTTCAAGCATGGAGGCCATGACCTGTTCGGCGTTTACCGCATCGCTCGGAAACAGGGTTTCAAAGTTATTGTGCATCAGCGTTTTGAAGTGACTGCGGTCGTCGCCTTCTACACCCATCGACACCGCAACGGCGGTCAATGCTTCACCGTCACCGCGCGCCACGTCTTCGCTGAATTCGTCAAGAATCGCGCCGAGGTTGATCATCGACTTACCGCCGTAGGTCAGCGTACCGTCGGCCGAACAGCCATTGGTGCCGGAAGTCATACCCAGGGTGTTGTTGCCGGAAGTGCCATTGGTGATTGAAGCCACAACATGAATCGGCAACCCGGATTGCCCTTCAAACAACATATTGCCCCAGCCGCAGCTGTCGCCGCCGGGCACAACCGCAAAGCTGCTTGCAGACGCTGTTGCCAGTACGGATGCCATTAGAATTTTTTTCATCTTTCGTCTCCACCAGTGAAAAATTGATCGGCAAAACCCGAAGCGCTCATCTGGGCATCGCCTGAAACTAGACTAGCACAAGCGCGGAGAGATGCCGCAAGCCATTCACTGGAATTCCAGCAGAAAGGTGACCGGGCCGTCATTGACCAGCGCCACTTGCATATCAGCCCCAAAACGACCAGCGGCCACGGTGTGATGTTTGCCACCGAGGGTATCAAACAGCGCGTTGTAGAGCAGCTGTGCATCGGCCGGCGCGGCCGCACTGGAAAATCCCGGGCGCAGCCCCTTGCGGGTATCCGCAGCTAGGGTGAACTGGGACACCAGCAGCAGGCCGCCGTCGATATCGCGCAGGGAGGCGTTCATACGGCCTTCGGCATCGGCAAACAGGCGGTAATTGAGCAGGCGTTCGGCAACTCTTTCGAGCAGGGCGGGGGTGTCGTCGCGCTCAATACCGACGAACACCAGCATGCCCTGATCAATACTGCCGACGATGTCGTCATTCACGGTGACACTGGCGCTTTGCACGCGCTGGATCAGAACTTTCACTGGGGGCTATGTCTCAGGCGGATTTGTTAGTCAGCCATTCCAGCATATCGTTGGTGGCGTGAACAAGCGCATCGGCCATGGCCGGCTCAAAGGGTGAGTGGCCACCCTCACGGATAATCCGCAATTCACTTTCCGGCCAGCGCTCGTGCAGGGCGGTGGCGTTATCCAGCGGGCACACCATATCGTAGCGACCGTGGACGATAATACCGGGGATGCCTTGCAGCCTGTCAGCCTGTTCAAGCAACTGGTTCTCTTCTAGAAAACCCTGATGCATAAAGTAGTGAGTTTCGAGGCGCGCCATGGCCAGGGCATTGCGCTCTTCCACATCCGTACTGCTATCGTGCTTATGTACCCGAAAGGTCGAGCAGTGGGTCTCCCAGGCCGCCCAGGCGCGCGCCGCCCCCATCCGCTGGATATCGTTGCTGGACTGCAGCGCCCGGTGAAAACCGCCGATGATGTCATCCGGATCGGGCGCCGCTCGCAGCAGCGACTGCCAGGCATCGGGAAAAACCCGGCTGGCTCCTTCGCGATAGAACCAGTCAATATCGCGCTGGCGACAGAGAAATACACCGCGCAGTATCAGCCCGCGAACCCGCTCGGGCCTGGCCTGAGCAAAGGCCAGCGCCAGCGTCGCGCCCCAGGAACCACCGAACAGAATGCAGCGCTCAACCGCCAGCTTATTCAGCAGGGCCTCGATATCGCTGATCAGATCGGCCAGCGTATTGTTGTCGGTGCAGGCATGGGGCTCGGACTGACCCGCGCCGCGCTGATCAAACAGGATGATCCGGTAGGCCTTGGGATCGTAAAACCGACGACTGTTGTGACCACAGCCTGCGCCCGGACCGCCGTGCAGAAACAGCACCGGCACACCGTCCGGGTTGCCGCACTCTTCGACATGCAGCTCGTGCGGTGGCGTCACCGCAAAGCGCGAGGTTTTGTAGGGTTTGATTTCGGGAAATAGGGGGAGCACGGCAACCTCACAGCAGGCACAGCTTACAGCTTAGCTCAAGCAGGCGGGCTTTGCGCGCGCGAAACACCTTGCTTTTTTTTGGAGGTAGGAAGAGCAGCAAAGCGCGGCCTGGCCGCGCTTTGCTGTCCTGGGCGGCCTTAGCCTTTGGCATTACCGGCGCGCTTGCGCTCGTGCTCTTTCAAAAGCTTCTTGCGCAGGCGAATGCTGAGCGGAGTCACTTCCACCAGCTCATCGTCTTCGATAAATTCCAGCGCCTGCTCCAGGGTGTGGCGCACCGGCGGTGACAGGGTCAGCGCGTCGTCGGTACCGGAGGCACGGACGTTAGTCAGCTGCTTGGCCTTGGTGGGGTTGACCACCAGATCGTTGCCGCGCGAGTGCAGACCGATAATCTGCCCTTCATAGACCTCTTCGCCGTGGCCCTTGAACAGGCGGCCGCGATCCTGCAGGTTAAACAGACCGTAGCTCAGGGTTTTGCCCTGCACCATGGACACCAGTACGCCGTTGACGCGGCGGCCAACATCGCCCATTTTCACCGGACCGTAGTGGTCAAAAATGCTGGTCATAATGCCCGAGCCGGAGGTCAGGGTCAGGAAGTGGGAGCGGAAACCGATCAGGCCGCGCGAAGGCGCAATAAACTCGAGTTTGACCCGGCCCTTGCCGTCCGGCTCCATATTGGTCAGTTCGGCCTTGCGCAGGCCGAGCTCTTCCATCACCGAACCCTGATGCTGATCTTCAACATCAATCACGACCTGCTCGAAGGGCTCCTGAATTTCGCCATTCACTTCGCGCTGCACCACTTCCGGACGGGATACGCCCAGCTCAAAGCCTTCGCGGCGCATGTTTTCAATCAGCACTGACAGGTGCAACTCACCGCGACCGGAGACAATAAACTTGTCCGGGCTGTCACCCTGACGCACGCGCAGGGCCACGTTGTGGATCAGCTCCTGCTGCAGACGTTCGGCAATATTGCGCGAGGTGACGTACTTGCCTTCCTTGCCCGCAAAGGGTGAGTCGTTGACCTGGAAGGTCATGCTCACGGTCGGCTCATCGACGGTCAGTGCCGGCAGGGGCTCAACAGCCTCGGGCGAGCACAGGGTGTCGGAAATACTCAGGCCTTCAATACCGGTAATACAAACGATTTCGCCGGCCTTGGCTTCCTGCACTTCCACCCGCTCCAGACCGAGATAGCCCATCACGGTAAGTACGCGGCCCTTGCGGGTTTTGCCGTCCTTGTCCACGACCACCAGCGGCTGGCTCGGCTTGAGGGTACCGCGGGTAATCCGGCCGACCCCGATAACGCCCACATAGCTGGAGTAATCCAGGGCCGAGATCTGCATTTGCAGCGGCGCGTCGGCGTCTACTTCCGGGGGGCTCACCTTGTCGACAATCATTTTGAACAGGGGCGTCATGTCGTCGGCCAGCTCGTCGGCTTCAGGGCCGGCGTAGCCGTTCAGGGCGGAGGCGTAGACAATGGGGAAGTCCAGCTGCTCGTCAGTAGCGCCGAGACGATCAAACAGATCAAAGACCTGATCGATAACCCAGTGCGGGCGGGCGCCGGGGCGGTCGATCTTGTTGACCACGACGATCGGCTTCAGACCGCGTTCGAAGGCCTTCTGGGTGACAAAGCGGGTTTGCGGCATGGGGCCGTCCACCGCATCGACCAGCAGCAGTACGCTGTCGACCATCGACAGTACGCGCTCTACCTCACCGCCGAAATCGGCGTGCCCGGGGGTGTCCACGATATTGATGCGGTAACCGTTCCAGTTGATGGCGGTGTTTTTGGCGAGAATGGTAATACCGCGCTCGCGCTCCTGGTCGTTGGAGTCCATGATGCGCTCGGCACCTTCGCTGCGGCGATCCAGGGTTCCGGACTGGCTGAGGAGTTTATCAACCAGGGTGGTTTTGCCGTGGTCAACGTGGGCGATAATCGCGATATTGCGTAACTTTTCGATCATTGGGATTCTCTGGGAGTGCACGAGACCGTCTTGGCCTCGCTAAAAAATTGGGGTCGTCGGAGGGTTGTCACCGGCCCGCCCGTTTTGAGCGGCGCGCATTATAGCCTATAAAACGTTCAACTGCCTTGGGTTTAACACATCAATGCCGCTACAATCCCCTGAATCTAACAATAAGCCGCCTTTATGACGCATAACATCACCGCCAACTGGACCAAACGCTGGACCTTTATTCTCGCCGCGACCGGCTCTGCGGTCGGCCTCGGCAATATCTGGAAGTTTCCCTATATCACCGGTGAATACGGCGGCGGCGCGTTTGTTATTGTTTACCTCGCCTGCATTCTGGGGGTCGGCATTCCGGTGATGATCGCCGAAATCATGGCCGGCCGCGCGGGCCGCGCCAACCCGGTGGACGCCATGCTGGACCTGAGTGCGCAGGCGGGGGCGTCAAAGCTGTGGGGCATTGTCGGCCTCGGCGGCGTGATTGGCGGCCTGATGATTCTGATGTTTTACAGCGTCGTGGCCGGCTGGGCGCTGGATTACAGCTGGCAGAGCCTGTCCGGGGTCTATCAGGGGCAGAGCGCAGAGACCATTGAATCCAATTTCGGTGCGCTTACCGGCAGTTTCAACCGCCAGTGGCTGTGGCAGAGTCTTTTTGTGGTGTTTACCGGCGGTGTCATTGCGGCGGGGGTTACCAGCGGTATCGGCCGCGCCGTTGAAATCCTGATGCCGCTGCTGATGCTGTTTCTGCTCGGCCTGCTGATTTACAGCTGGTCGGTGGGCAAGGTCGACGCCAGCCTGTCCTTTATGTTCACGCCGGACTTCTCGAAACTCTCCACCGAGGCGGTGCTGGTAGCCCTGGGGCATGCCTTTTTTACCCTGAGCCTGGGCATGGGCGCCATCATGGCCTACGGCGCCTATATGCCGGGAGAGCACTCCATCGGCAAAACCGTCATGCTGATTGGTGCGCTGGATACCGGCATCGCGCTGGTGGCGGGGATGGCGATTTTTCCGCTGGTCTTCGCCAACGGCCTGGAACCCAGCTCCGGGCCCGGTCTGATGTTTGTCTCCCTGCCCATCGCCTTTGGCCAGATGCCGGGCGGCATCATTTTTGGCAGTGTCTTTTTCATATTGGTCAGCATTGCCGCACTCAGCTCCTCCATTTCCCTGATCGAGCCCGGTGTTGCCTGGCTGGAAGGCCACGGCGTGCCGCGCAAACTCGGCACCCTGTTGGCGGCGGGCATCGGCTGGCTGGGCGGTATCGCCTGCATCTACTCCAGCGATTTTTTCAATGCCCTCGACCACGTCACCGCCAATTACATACTGCCCCTGGGCGGCCTGCTGATTGCGATTTTTGTGGGCTTTGTGCTGTCCCGCGACCGGGTGAAGGCAGAGGTGGCCTTTGACAACGACCGCAACTTCGCCCTCTGGCACTTTGCCCTGCGCTACATTGCTCCGCTGGGCATCCTGATCGTCTTCCTGCACAGCATTGGTGTTATCTGAGCATGCTGAGACCCCTTCACGCCTTTGTTGGCCTGTGCCTGGTTATATTTGCCGCGCTCTACTTCTACGCCAGCGAGCAGGATGAAAAACACTCCACTGCGGCGCGGCTTTATCTGGAAGATGCCCTCACCGACATATCCAGCTGGCAGCCCGAGGCCCTGCGCAGCCACCTGACGCCCGCCGCACAGGCAGCCGTCAGCAACGAGCAGCTGTACCAGGTGGTCGATGAATACAAGGCGCTCGGCCGCTTCAAGTCGATGGATACACCACAGTTTTCCACGCTGACCGCGGCCCTGTCGGTATTTGGGGAGGAACAGCGCCTGAGCTACAGCTTCCCGGCGCGCTTTGACAGCGGCGAGGCATCAGTCACCGCCACACTGGCAGTGAATGATGGAAGCTTCAGTCTGTATAACTTCAGTATTCGCAGAACTGCGAATTGAGAACTTGCGTCAGACGCCCGATTGCAGACGTCTGACGCAATTGATCAGCCTTCTTCGCCGCCGTCTTCTTCAATGCCGAGCAGCTCGACTTCAAACACCAGAGCCTGATTGGGACCAATCACGCCCTGAGTGCCGCCGGGGCCATAAGCCAGATCAGAGGGAATGTAGAGCTCCCATTTGCTGCCTACCGGCATCAGTTGCAGGGCTTCGGTCCAGCCAGCGATAACGCCGCCCACCGGGAAGGTGATGCTCTCGCCACGGGCGTAAGAGCTGTCAAACTCGGTACCGTCGATCAGGGTGCCGCGATAGTGAACTTCAACCGTATCATCGGCTGCAGGCTTGGCGCCCTCACCGGCTTCAAGCACTTTGTACTGCAGCCCGCTGTCCAGAACGACAACACCGTCCTTCTCGGCATTCGCCGCCAGAAAGGCCTCAGATGCCTGCTGATTCAGGGTGGCCTCCTGCTCAGCTTCTGCCTGCATCTCAGCCATTTTCTTCTGCTGATAACCCTGCAGCGTCGCCATCATGTCCTCTTCGGACATCTGCAGCTCACCGCCCTCGATGCCGTCACTGACGCCGGCGCTGAAGGCTGCCACATCCAGCTCCATGTTCTCACCGATACGCTTGCCGAGATCAACCCCAAAACTGTAGCTGACCTTCTCCATTTCTGAATCCAGCTTTGCTTCTGAGGGGTTCTTGGCGCCGTCACAGGCGGCCACAATTGCAGCCATTGACATAACGGCGAAGACTTTTCTTTTCATTCCAGTACCTTCTCGTCTACTCTTAACAGAATTTTGCACCCGCAGTGGGCGCTGCAAAAACGACAGTCTGCCACACTTTAGGCAACCGACAATAGATATAGTGTCTCAAGTTTGTATAATGGAACTGGTGTTTTTTTGAACATTTTCGAAAGGTTAAGAAGCATGCCAGGCAATAATAAGAAGGCGGGCAGCGTGGAAGCTCTGGAAAACAAGCTGGCTGCATTGCGCGACAAACTGCTCAACACACAGGAGCAGCAGCTCAAAAAAACGAATGATGCCGCCGAAAAGGCGACAACTGCCGTTAAAAAGCAGAAAGAGGCGTTGAAAGCGGCCAATCAGAAGCTCCGTGCCGCGAAAACTCCCGCCCAGGAAAAAAGCGCCGGCGCAGCTGTGAAGCGGGCAGAAAAGTCGCTGGCTGAAGCCGAGAGCACGCTGGAAGCGGCAAAAGCCGCCGTCGAGCAGGTAAAAGCCGACATTGCCGCCGAAAACGCGGAGAAAGCGGCGGAACAGGCAGCACTCAAAAACCTGCCAAAACCGAAAGCCGCCAAAAAAGCACCCGCCAAGGCAAGCGGGAAAGCCGCTGCGAAGAAAGCGCCTGCGGCTAAAAAGGCGCCAGCGGCCAAGAGTGCGCCAGCGCCCAAAAAAGCCCCGGCGGCCAAAAAAGCGCCTGCCAAAACGAAAAGCCCTGCGCCTACAGGCAAAAAGTCGGCGCCCACGGAGGCCGAAAAAGCGGCTCCTGCGGCTAAAACCGAAGCGCCCGCGCCAAAAACTGCCGCCAAGAAAAAAGTGGCGGAGAAGAAAGTGGCCAAAGCCAAGCCTGCCGAGACCAAAAAAGCCGCACCCGCGCCTGTTCGCCGGGAGCCGGAGCCGCCACCACCGCCACCCCGGCGCAAGGCGACCGTGCTGCCGGATACCATCAGCCAGCCCAAGGCCAAGTCAGATAAGGTGGCGTCGATCTTCGACGTGGAGTAAGAGGGCGCAGGCCCTTATCAATCGCCCTCGGCGGGCGGCGTCGCCGCCACCGCCTCGACCAGCTCACTCATTTGCCCGTTCCAGGCGAGCTCCAGCTGGTCGAAGTAGCGATGCAGATTGGTTTGTGCGCAGAGGGAAAAGGACTGCTTCTTCGGCGCTGCAGAGGCCTTCAGCCAATAATCGTAGATTTCATCCTGCTGCCAGCGCTCCACCGCCATTTCGAAGCGCTGCGCCTCCTGATAGACGCTGGGCGGTGCAGAGTGTTTGAGCTTGCGGCGCAGAGCACGCGCTTCAAACAGGTAGTTTTCACGGAATTCGCGGCTTTTCGCGACCATGTCGGCGACTTGCTGCGGCGTCCAGACAATACCTCGCTTGGCCAGCCAGCAGGCGGACAGCAGCAGATTCACATCCGCGCCGTATTCGTCCTGCAGAAGCTGACAGAGCCTGTGCACTCGCGGTTGGGAATAAACCAGCAAGCTAAATTGCCAAAGGGCATTGTCGGTCACACCACCTCCGTTATAATCGCCGCCCATGATTGAATTCGAACAGTTAAGCTTACTACGCGGCGGTAAAACTTTACTAGAAAACGCCGACTTACGCCTGCATGACGGTGATCGCGTCGCGCTGATCGGCGCCAATGGCAGCGGCAAGTCGAGTCTGTTTGCCCTGCTGCGCGGCGAGCTTGAGCCGGATCACGGCAGTGTACGAATTCCCGCGAACTGGCGCATCGCCCATATGGCGCAGGAAGTCTCTGCCAGCAGCCGCGCCGCCGCCGACTATGTGATTGACGGTCACGACGCCTTTCGCAAGGTCGAAGCCGAGCTGGCAAACTGCCGGGACGATATGCGGCTGGCGGAGCTGCACGGTCAGCTCGACGCCCTGAACGCCTATGCCATTCCCAGCCAGGCCGAGCAATTGCTGCTGGGCTTGGGTTTCAAGCCAGAACAGCTGCAAAGCCCGGTGCACGAATTCTCCGGCGGCTGGCGGATTCGCCTGAATCTTGCTCAGGCGCTGATGCGTCCCTCCGATCTGCTGCTGCTGGATGAGCCGACCAACCACCTGGATATGGACGCCACCCTATGGCTGGAACAGTGGCTGCAGGCCTACGGCGGCACTCTGCTGTTGATCTCCCACGATCGGGATTTTATCGATGCCACCTGCAACCAGGTCGCGCACCTGAGCGAGCACTCGCTTACTCACTATCGCGGCAACTACTCGGCCTTCGAGCGCCAGCGCGCAGAAAAACTGGCCCAGCAGCAGTCGGCCTATGAGAAGCAGCAGGCCGAAATCGCCCATATGGAAAATTTCATCCGCCGCTTCAAGGCCAAGGCCACCAAGGCGCGCCAGGCCCAGAGCCGGATCAAGGCGCTGGAGCGCATGACCCAGATCGCCCCGGCCCATGTGGACTCGCCCTTCAGTTTTACGTTTCCCCTGCCTGACAAGATGTCCGACCCGCTGCTGACCCTGACCCAGGCGACGCTGGGCTATGGCGACGCAGCCATACTGCGGGACATCAAACTGAGTGTTCACCCGGGCAGCCGCATTGGCCTGCTGGGCGCCAACGGTGCGGGGAAATCGACCCTGCTCAAAACCCTCGGCGGAGTGCAGCCCCTGCTGGCGGGCGAGCGCACCTGCGGCGAACATCTGGCACTGGGTTATTTCAGCCAGCACCAGCTGGAAAGCCTGGATCTGGATGCCAGTCCGGCAACCCAGCTGCAGCGGCTGGCACCGAAGGCCCGGGAGCAGGAGATTCTCAACTTTCTCGGCAGTTTCAATATTCGCGGCGACATGGCCAGCGGCAGCTGTCGGCACTTTTCCGGCGGCGAAAAGGCGCGCCTGGCACTGGCCATCATCGTCTGGCAGAAACCCAACCTCTTACTGCTCGACGAGCCCACCAACCACCTCGATCTGGAGATGTGCCAGGCGCTGACGGTCGCCCTGCAGGGCTTTGAGGGCGCGCTGATCGTGGTGTCACACGACCGCCACCTGCTGCGCAATACGGTGGACGACCTGTTGCTGGTCCACGCCGGCCGCGCCACACCTTACGAAGGCGATCTGGACGACTACCGCCACTGGCTGCTGAGTCGCGCCGCTGACGCCAATGCCGAAACCCAGGAGGCAGCCCCGGCCGCCAAAACTCAGGACAAAAAGCAGGCCCGGCAGGACGCCGCTGCCGCCCGCGCCCGGCAGGCGCCCCTGCGCAAGCAGATCAAAACCCTGGAAGCGGACATGGAAAAAGCCCAGCGGCAACTGTCGACACTGGAAGAAACCCTCGCCGACAGCAGTCTCTATGAAGCCGCCAACAAGAGCCGCCTGCAGGAACTGCTCAAGCAGCAGGGCGACCTGCGACAATCCCTTGAACGTTGCGAAGAGTCCTGGCTACTGGCCCAGGAAGAACTGGAACAGGCCCAGTAGACACGCGCCATCCAGGACTGGCACTAATCAGCTCACTGGTTAGAATGGGGCTTCCGTTTTTTCAGGAGCTTCCCACCATGAAACGTTTGCGCTTTGTCTTTGTCCTCCTCGCCGCCGCCTGCACCAGCGCGCTGAATGCCGCGCCCAAAGAACAGGCGATTGAATTTGCCAACGGTCTCGGCAGCGCCGTGCTCTATACCCCGCGAGGCAGCAAGGCTCGCAGCGGCGTTATCGTGATACACGAGTGGTGGGGGCTGAATGACTACGCCCGCGGCCGCGCGCGGCAGCTGGCGGAAGAGGGCTACGCCGCAATCGCCGTGGATATGTACGGTCACGGCAAGGTGGCCAGCCACCCCGAAGACGCCACCGCCTTCATGCAGGCCGCACTGGCCGAGCCGGAAAAAATGAACGCCCGCTTTAATGCCGCCAAGGCGGAATTGCTGAAATTGAAAAAGGTTGAGCAAGTGTTCGCCATCGGCTACTGCTTTGGCGGTGCGGTGGTCCTGAATCAGGCGCGTATGGGCAATGATCTGGCCGGGGTCGCCAGCTTTCACGGCTCATTGGGCACTGAACAGCCCGCCGAAAAGGGCGCGATAAAAGCGAAGGTACTGGTGGCAACCGGCGGCGCGGATCCGATGGTTCCACCGAAGCAGGTGGGCGATTTTGTCACCGAGATGGGCCAGGCTGGCGCGCGACTGGAATTACTGAGTTTCCCCGGCGTGCTGCACAGCTTCACCAATCCCGGCGCTACCGCCAAGGGCAAGGAAACCGGTCTGCCGGTGGCCTATGATGCTGCGGCCGACAAGGCCAGCTGGAATGCTTTGCTGCGTTTTCTGAAGGACGGCTGAGAATAGCGTCAGTGCGTCGTCTGCTCCGAGCGGCGCAAAAAGTCGAGCACCAGGGTCAGGTCTTTTTCCTGCACCAGCTGTTCCGCCGTTTTATTACAGAGGGACGCAATCGGGTGCTCGACATACCACTGATAAGCTTGGTCTTCCGAACCCGTCCATTCACACAGGGTGTTTGTGATTTCATCGACTCGGGGCAGCAAGCCCGGAATACCCGAATCCGACAGCATTTTTTCACGCAAGCCCATCACTCAGTCTCCCAAAGCTGGATAGCGGTAATACCCGCGTTGCAGGCAGGTGGCGAATTAACAGTTTATAACTGTCCCAATCAAAGCGCCTGGATTTCTCCGTAAAAATTGGCAAAACCTGCTCGGCACAATTCACAGTGCCGAGGTAGGCCCAATAATCGATCAGGTGAAAATCCCGCTGCTCGCCGCGCTCCTCAATGGCGACAACCGGCTCCCCATAGGGCCAGGGCAACAGGCGTTTGCTGGCAAGCGCTTCCTGCAACCGCAGGTTGTGGGTGGTATGTGACTCCTCACCAACACAGGCGCCGGCACAGCGCTGCAACTGATAGCCGAAGCAGGAACCGCGGCCTTTTTCCAGACCCAGCCGGCGTTGGCACAGACGGTGTTCGGACGCCAGCTTGAGCAGGGCATCGCGAGCCTGTTTGCGGGTTTTGTACAAGCCGTACACGGTTTCGCTGACGCGCCAGCCGCCCTCCAGCGCCTGCTCCGACAGGACCGGCTGCAGATAGCCTTCAACCGCCTCCAGTCGGAAATACCACAACGAGCGCTGCCGCCGCTGGCGCCGATTGAACACCGGCCCCAGCTGTTTGATCTGTTCGTTCTCCCGCAACAGAGCGCCCAGCTCACCGGCGGTGGTTTCCCAGTCGATACTGCGCACCAGCTGGGCCAGTTTCATTTCCTTGGCGCTGCTGTGATCGCCGTTAAAGTGCGACAGTACCCGCGAGCGCAGTTTGGTGCTCTTGCCAACATAGAGCAGGCCGTCGTTCTCACCGTAAAAGCGGTAGACCCCCGGCTCATCGGGAATACGGTCAATATCCGCTCGCGACAGATGAACCGGCAGGGAGGGCAGTTGCCACTGCTGGCGAGCGGCGGCCTCGACTGCCGCCTTGCCGCAATCCTCAATGGCGTATTCAAGAAAGGCTTTCATCGCCACCACATCGGCCATGGCGCGGTGACTCACATCGCGGCGGTAACCAATCTGATGGCAGATATTGTCGAGGCTGTGACTGGGCCAATCGGGATAAAGCCGGCGCGCCAGGCGCAGCGTGCACAGTACCCGCGGCCGGTAGCGGAAGCCGCAGCCCTCAAAGGCGCGTCGCAAAAAGGCGCTGTCGAAGCGGGCGTTATGCGCCACCAGCACGCTGTCCTCCAGGTAGCGAAACAGCTCGGCGGAAAGCTCCTCAAAGCCGGGCGCATCCTCCACCATACCCTGGGAGATGCCGGTGATCTGGCGGATAAATTCGGGGATTGCCGTGTAGGGGTTTACCAGCGACTCCCAGTACCACTCGCTGCCATCGTCGTGCCACAGGCACAAGCCGACCTCGGTGATCCGGTCGCGCACCGGATTTCCGCCGGTGGTTTCCAGATCCAATAGAGCGAGAGGTAGATTGAGCAGCACGGCGACTCCCTAGCTGTATGCATAACCAGTATAGACCGCAATACCCACAGGTCAATACCAGCCCTTACGGAGTCGCCGATGGTTTGGTTTATTTTCCCCGATCAGCCGAGGCGGACAGCGGCAAAGTTCAATTCATCCTTTGCCCCATCCGAGGTTTGCGACAGCACAAACTTCTCCACCTTGCCGCCTACCAGCGGGATCTTGGCCTTGCAGCTGTGGCTGACCGTGTAAACCGAGCCCTTTTTCGAGGGCTTGAGGGAGAATTCACCGCGAATAGTGACCGGCTGACCTTCCACCGTCATCACAAAATCCCCTTCCCAGGCATCGCCGTCCGGGCGCCAGGTTTCGGTCATGCTGATGGTCTGCACCGGGTTGAACATCTTGGCGAGAAAGGCGGGCAGTTCCCGGGTCACTTTCCGCTTCAGGGTGATTACGGTCTCGTCCTCATACTCCTCAACCTCGGCTTCGCAGTCTTCGCCCAGCGCAACACTGCGCTCAACCAGAAAGTCGGGATCCGTGAGCAGCCCATAGAGGGCATCGACATCAGCAGAAAATTCTTGGGATACGGCCATCACACAACCTCTATTGTCGTTTTTGTTGGTCGACCATTATTCCACAACTGGCGCCCGGAGATAGCCCGCCGCAGCAAACTATCCCGATCGGTCGCATGAGCCTGCCAGCGCTTCGTTAAATTTGCGTAACGGTCTTGCGGTCGCGGATTCGCTTTACTAATTTGTACACACGTGTGTAAGTTCAATAACGCTAATTACTCGCCACCAAGAGGTTACCGCATGGCAGAGCGCATTCCCGTCTGTGAATCCAAAACCGCCACAACCCCGGACGACTTTCCCATGGGCTGGTACTCGGTGGCGCGCAGCCACGAACTGCAAGTGGGCGAGGTCAAGCGGGTTTACGCCTTTGAGCGCGAGCTGGCCCTGTACCGCAGCCGCTCCGGTGTCGCCGTAGTGCAGGACGCCTTCTGCCCTCACCTGGGCGCCCACCTCGGCGTGGAAGGCCGCGTAGTCGGCGAGACCCTGGCCTGCCCCTTCCACGGCTGGCGCTTCGACAACAGCGGCAAGTGTGTGGAAATTCCCTACTGCGACGAGATACCGGACCGGGCCCGGGTTCGCATGTGGCCGACCGACGAAGCCAACGGCGAAATCTATATGTGGTATCACCCGGAGAATACCGCGCCCCAATACGAGCTGCCGCGCATCAGCGAGCTCGACGACAGCCAGTGGACGCCCGCGCGCATGGCCGAGTTTGAGGTTCCGGCCCACATTCAGGACATTGCAGAGAACACCTGCGACCCGGTGCATTTTCAGTATGTTCACAATCAGTTGGAAACGCCCGAGTCGGAGGTAACCATCGATGACGATGGCCGCCGTCTCTACCTGCGCGCCGACGCCCGTCACACCGCTCGCCCGCACATGCTTAATGTCACCCTGCATCAACCGGGGCTGGCACTGGTGCGCACCAGCTACGCACCGGAAGCGGAAATGATCGTCTACAACAGCGCCCAGCCGATTGACGCACACACCACCCTGCTGCGCTGGTCGCTGTCGGTGCGGCGCGAAATTGAAGATCTTGCCGGCGACCAGGTGATTCGCGGCATTATCGACGGCATCAAACAGGATTACCCGATCTGGGCCAACAAGGTTCACCGCCGCCGACCCATCTTCTGCAAGGAAGATCACACGCTGGTGACCTACCGCAAGTGGGTTCGCCAGTTTTATCCCGACGCCGCAGAGGCGTAACCTTTCAAACCGACATTCCAACCATAACAGTGGAGAAGCACCGATGAGCAACCAACCCCAGGGCAATCCGGGCGATATCATCAACTGGCCGATGCTGAAAATTGTCTACCGCACCGACCCCGACAAGATCGCCGCACTGCTGCCACCCGGCATCGAGCCCGGCGCCGACCCGCACGTCAACCTGACCATTTACAACTTCCCGGTCCCCGATGAGCCCGAGTACGGCATCGTGACCTCGGTAAATGCCAACTACAATGGCGTTGCCGGCGAATACACGCTGGGCTACGGCATCGATCAGGAGTCGGCGATTTTCATCAGCCAGGAAACCAATGGCCAGCCGAAATACCCCTGCACCACCGAATACTTTCGCCTCGGCCCAAGTGTTAGCGCACGCTGCATCCACCAGGGTTATACCTTTGTTGAGTTCAAAGGCGTATCGAAGGGCGAGAACATCCCCAAGGATGAATACGAGCAGCACGAATGGTGGATCAAGGTTTCACGCGCCACTGGCGTTTCCGCCAATCCGGACGCCGGTTACGACTTCCCGCCTCACGTGGTGCACGTGCGCAGCAAATACGGCACCGCCTGGCAGGAAGAAGTCGAGGGTGAACTGGTACTGCGGGACAGCCCCTGGGATCCGCTGGCGAGCCGTCTGCCCATGCGTGAGCAGATTTCTGCCCACTTGTGGTGGCCCATTTTCCTCGACCGGGAAATCAAGCTGGCGGGCAAGCTCGATCCGGAAGGCTTTATGCCCTTTGCCGACACCATATCCGGTTCGCGCTGGCCAGGCAGCAACGGCGGCCCCAAGCGCGGTTAACTGGAACCGACAGCCAAAAAAAACGGTTCCCCGCCCGCACGCGGGGAACCGCTATCCGACGTCACGTGCTGGAAGGTGCGTAACGCCGGACCTCTACCACGCTGACACAGCGTCAGCATCCAGAAGTCTTTTCAAGCTCAAAAGTCGTAGGAAAACTCCATCCCAAAGGTACGGGCCGTACCCTGCACTAGGGTCGCCGCACCGAGCAAGGCGCTGACCGCAAAACCGCTTTTGAAGTAGTCCTCGTCGGTCAGGTTGTCGACATAGGCCGACACACGCAGCTTTTCACTCGGAAAGTAGTTCAGGCGCGCATTCACCAGCGTCAACTTGTCCACGGTCGAGGATCCGTACTCCACCGCCAGAAAATCGATCCCGGTAAACAGTTCGTCGCGGTGGTAAAGCGACAGCCGCGGCACGATCAGACCGACCGGCGACATCCAGTTGTATTGCGCGGTGAACGAGTAGGAAGTTTCCGGCACCAGCGCAAAGGGCTCGGCACTGCGATCCACCACCGACTCGCCCTGACCGGGGGTCACGATGGTCGCGGTGTATTCATCGTAGCTGGCGTCCGTATAGTTGGCGCTGGCATTGAACACCCAGTTGCCCAGCAGGAAGGTGGTTTCCATTTCCACCCCCTGAATGGTGGCCTCACCGGCGTTGGTCAAAAACAGGAAGATATCGCTGATGCGCTCGCCCTGCTCCGCCACGCGCACGTGAATGTCGGTGTAGTCCATGGCATACACCGCGGCGTTAAAACGCAGGGTGGAATCCAGACTATCCAACTTGACCCCAAGCTCGTAGTTCACCACTTCCTCCGGGTCAAAGGCCACCAGCTCCGGACCACGCGGTTCAAACCCACCGGCCTTGAAGCCTTCACTGTAGGTGGCATACCACAGCGCGCTGTCGAGGTTCATCGCCTCCAGCCAGTCTTCGCTGGCCTGCACCGAGAGCGTGACGGCGGGAGTAAAGTTGGTCCACTCCTCACTGCGCACATCGGCGTCTTCGCGCACATCGACCGGCAGATCCGGCAGGTTCTGGCCGATCATATCGAATTGGGCGCGGGTAATCGGGCTGTAGAAACCGGCCTGATCAATATAGGCGGCACCGATGCGCTGACCGTAGGTCTGCTCGTCGATATCCACCAACGTCAGGGCGCGCTCGCGCTCTTCAAAGGTGTAGCGCCCACCCATAGTGAGCTGCACCGTATCCGTTATGCTCCAGGTAAACTGGGAAAACAGCGCCCAGCTTTTGTTTTCCAGCGTACTGAAGCCACCGAACAGAGTCGTGAGAGGAAATACGAAGCCGTCACCCAGCGAGGGCAAGCCGGGAATCAGCGCGTCGGTAACGGTCGACGGATCAATACCCGCCAGACCCTTGGGCCCGATCACCTGGGCGAAGGGGTTGTCGTCAATTCGCTCAAGAGAAGCAAACATGCCCACGGTATAGCTCACCCGATCCTCAAAGGCCGAGCCGACGATCTGCAGCTCCTGACTGAACTGGTCGCGGCTTTCGTCGCGAGTCTCTTTGCCGTCGGCAAGCAGCACACTGTTCAATGCCCGGGTGCCGTTATTGATAATCTGGGTCGAGGTTCCGTCCTGATCGTCGTTGCGCTCAATGTCGTCCTGATGACTCCAGGCGCTGATGCTTTTGATTTCGTAGTCAAAAAAGTCCCAAGTCAGGGTCAGGGCCAGCATGGTGCTCTGCATCGCCACAATACTGTCGCCGCTGTTGATGGTGACCTCGTGATCATCGGCGGCGCGCTCACTCGCGGCGCAGGAATCGCTGAAGGCCGGCCGCGCGGGATAGATCAGCTGAACGATGTTGGCTTCCGGGTTCTGCAGAATGCAGGTGAGCGCGGTACTGCGCTCACTCTGCTTGCTCCAGTAGGCAAACAGATCCATTCCGAACTGCTCCGACACCTGCCACTGGGTGCGCAGCGACAGCGCCAGACGGTCTTCGTCGCCGTAAGTTTCGCCGTCAAAATTTTCAATATCGCCATCAAAACGCTTGCTGCTGATACCAAAGCGGGTCGCCATCTTGTCTTCGATCAGCGGAATATTGCCGTAGAGCTTTACGTCCTGCCGGCCGTAATTGCCCGCCTTGACGGTCGCCCCGAACTCAGGCTCAAACAGGTTGGCCGCGCGGGTGCTGACCAACATCGCGCCGCCGGTATTGTTCTTACCGAACAGGGTGCCCTGGGGGCCGCGCAATACCTGTATCGACTGGGTATCGACGGTATCGAGCAACTGGGTATCCTGACGCGCCAGAAAGATGCCGTTCAGATAGACCCCAACGCCGGGGTCGAGCACGGCCGAACCCTCGCGCTGACCAATGCCGCGAATAAAAATCGCCGGGGTTTTGGAGCCGCTCTCACCAAACTGCAGGCCGGGCACAAGCTGCTGCAGGTCGGTAATGGATGATACCCCGGCCTCAGCGAGAGCATCGGCGCCGAAGGCGCTGACTGCCACCGGCGTCTCCTGCAGACTCTCTTCGCGCCGCCGCGCGGTAACGTAGACTTCTTCCAGAGAAACCTTGGATGTTGCCGACTGAGCCGCTGTCTCGGATTCCCCGCTCTGCGCGTGCAAGGAGACAGCAACGGGAAGCAGACACAGCCCCCCTGCAAAACCCAAGGCCTTATTTTTATAAGCCATTGTTTTATCCGCCGTGGTGATTGGCCGGCCCCGCGCTGACCGCGTGAGCACCTGCCTTGTCCCTTCCAATAGCGCCTTTTGATAAAGCCTTTGTATTGTTGTGCGGCGCTTTTATTTGACCTCATTACATTTCACTAGAAATGTTTTTTCAGGCTAGCGGCGATCCGAGTCCTCGTCAAGCCCTTTTGCGGGAGGGAAATTATTTCCCACAAAAACATTGCTATAGAAATGTTTTGTTTTTATAGTGATCTCAATACTAGGGCTCGTCCCATATCGAAAAGCAGAGGACAGGTTATGACTTACAAACCCAAGCGCATGAAATTTGGTGCCTTTTTCGCACCCTTCCACAAGGACATCGTCAACCCGACGCTCGCTATCGAACGCGATATGGAACTGATCCAGTGGCTCGACAAACTCGCCTACGACGAAGCCTGGATTGGCGAACACCACAGCGGCGCCTATGAATGCATCGCCTCGCCGGAAGTGTTTATCGCCACCGTCGCCGAGCGCACCCGCAATATTCGCCTGGCCACCGGCGTCAGCTCCCTGTCCTACCACCACCCGCTGGTACTGGCCGATCGCATCTGCCAGCTCGACCATCAGGTGCGCGGTCGCCTGACCTTCGGTGTCGGCCCCGGCCAGCTGGTGGCCGATGCCTATATGATGGGCATCAACCCAAAAGACCTGCGCCGCCGCATGAATGAATCCCTGACCGCGCTGGTGAAACTGCTCAACGGTGAAACCGTGACCATGCAGACCGACTGGTTCACCCTGAATGAAGCCCGCTGCCAGATTCTTCCCTATCAGGCGCCGCTGGATATGGCAGTCGCCTCGGCTATCAGCCCCACCGGCGCCCGCACCGCCGGCGAACACGGCCTCGGTATGATTTCCGTGGCCGCCTCCAGTCCGGAAGGCTTCAAACAGCTGGCCAATCACTGGGACATCTGTGAAGAAAAAGCCGCCGAGCACGGCAAGCAGGTTGATCGCCGCAACTGGCGCATCGTCACACCCTTTCATATCGCGGAAACTGAAGAGCAGGCCTATAAGGATCTGGAATACGGCCTGATGGATATGATGCGCTACTTCAAAAAATTCGGTGGCAGCGCCTTCCCGGAAGCCAAGTCTTTCAAAGAAGCCATTGAGATCTGGACCACCGGTGGTCTGGGCGCCTTTGGCGTCGGCGTGGTTGGCACCCCCGAGACCCTGGTCGAGCACATCAAGAAACTGCAGGATCAGTCCGGCGGTTTTGAAACCTTCCTCGCGCTGGCGCACAATGCCGCAGACTTCGACGCGACCAAAAAATCCTACGAATTGTTCGCCCGCGAGGTCATGCCCCACTTCCAGCGCAGCAACGACAACCGCCCCGCCTCACTCAATTGGGCGGCGGAAAATGCCGATCGCTTTATGGAAGAATACGTGGGTGGCATCAATACCGCGATTGCCCAACACGAACAGGAAATGGCAGACAAACAAAAGAAAGCTGCCAGCAACTCCTGAAGAGGTGAATCATGAGCACACAAGCACAAGCCGAAGCTAAAGCCATTCCGCAGGCCAGCGGTGCTGCCGCCGAAGGCGGCCACTACATGGAATTCATCACCACACCGCTGGATTTTATGAAGCGGGTCCATGAAGAATGCGGCGAAGTGGGCGAGTTTGATATGGGCGGCCTGCCCACCGTACTGATGATTGGTCCGGAGGCCCACGAAGCCTTTTTCCGTGCGCCGGACGATCAGCTCAGCGCCTCGGAAGCCTATCAGATGATGGTGCCGGTGTTCGGCGAAGGCGTGCAGTACGGTGCCGAACCGCATATTGAGCGCCAGCAGCTGAAGATTCAGTATCAGGGCCTGAAGCACGACAAAATGGCGAGCTATGCTGGCACCGTTGCCCAGGAGGTGATCGACTTCACCAAGGACTGGGGCGATGAAGGCGAGATGGATTTCTACGAAGCCTTTACCGACCTGACCCTGCGCACCTCAACCCACTGTCTGCTGGGCTCGGTGTTTCGCTACCGCTTGACCGACGAGTTTGCCGATCTCTATCGCGATCTTGAAAATGGTATCGACCCCTCGGCCCTGCTCGATCCGAATCAGCAGAAAGATACCTTTAAAAAACGCGATCAGGCTCGCGAGCGACTGCAGGAACTGATCACCGAGGAAATCCACCGCCGCCGCGATGCCCAAGCCAAGGGCGAGACGCCGCTGGACGATATGCTCAACATTTATATGACCGCCGAGTACGAAGACGGTCGCAAACTCAGTGAGCACGAAATCACCGGTCTGGTGATCTGGTTTATGTTTGCCGGCCACCACACCAGCTCGAACACCTCCGCGTGGACGCTGCTGGAAATCGTTCGCCACCCGCAGTATCACGCGGAACTGGTGGGCGAAATCGACAAACTGTTCGACGGCGGCCAGGAACTCAGCTTCAACGCCCTGCGCGAAATACCCCTGCTGGAAGGTTTTATCCGCGAGGCCCTGCGCCTGCACCCGCCGCTGAATGCCATTTCCCGCCGGGTGATGAAACCCTTCCACTATAAAGACTATGTCATTGAACCGGGCAAAAACGTGATGCTCTGCCCCTGGGTGGCGCACAAACTGCCGGAACATTTTCCTGACCCCGAGCGCTTCGACCCGAAACGCCCGGCACCGGACAATGTTTTTGCTGCCATTCCCTTTGGCGGCGGTCGCCGCAAGTGCGTGGGCAACGCCTTTGCCCTGCTGCAGGTCAAGGCGATTTTCTGCGAACTGCTGCGCCACTTCGAATTTGAACTGACTATGCCACCTGAACAGTACCAGGAAATCATGCCGGCGCTGATTCTGCGGCCGAGCGATCCCTGTACACTGCGCTACAAGCGACGGAAAGACGTGTAAGCAAAAGGACAGAGCACGATGGGCAAACTTTGTATCAAAATCGATCTGGATCTGTGTCAGGGTCACGGCGTCTGTCAGGCCGAGGCCGGTGAGGTATTCGAGCTACAGGAAAGCGATGCGCCCTATCCGCAGGCGGTCGTCATCAAGGACGATATCAGCGATGAAGAGCGCGAAAAGGTATTGAAGGCCGAAAAATTCTGCCCCAATGCCGCCATTACGGTAACTGAACAATAACTCCGTCATTGCTTACCCACAGCGCTTCGCGGGGCATGCTAAGCCACGCGAAACAAACTTTTTCAGTATGGCAGCCATCTTTGGGAGGTTGCTTCGCGTTGCTCGCAATGACCGGGACTAAAGAACAAGCTATAGGTATTACAAGGATATAACATGCCCCAACTCCTGCTCCGTTTTGATATGCGCAACCCGGATTTCGGGGCCGATCAGCGCGCACTTTATGACGCCGCCCTCGACATGGCCGAATGGGCCGACGAGCAGGGTTTTGACTGCATTCAGATTAGTGAGCACCACGGCTGTGAGGACGGCTATCTCCCCTCACCTATCGTGTTAGCTTCCGCTATGGCGGCGCGCACCAAACGCATCCGGCTGCGCATGGCGCTGATTATTCTTCCCTTTCACGACCCCATCCGCGTCGCCGAAGATCTGGCGGTACTGGATATCATCAGCAAAGGCCGGCTTGAAGTTGTAGTGGGTGCGGGCTATGTGCCGGAAGAATTTGCCATGTTCGGCGTTGAACTGAAGGATCGCGGCACGCTGATGGAGAGCAAGATCAACGCGCTTAAACAGGCCTGGACCGGCGAGCCGTTCACCTATGAAGGTCGTCCGACACAAGTGACACCGCGCCCTGTTCAACGCCCCCACCCACCGCTGTGGATGGGCGGCTCCAGCAAACCGGCGGCGCGCCGCGCCGCGCGCATGGTCGACTATTTCTATACTGAAAACCGCGCCTTGTTTGAGGAGTTCAATGCCGAGCGCGAGCGCCTGGGCAAAGAGGCGATTCCTTTTATGGAGCTCGGCAGCGGCTTTTTTGTGGTGAGCGACGACCCGGACGCGGAGTGGGAGCGCATGGCACCTCACATCCTGTTCGAGTGCAACAGCTACGGCAAATGGCAGGCCTCGTCGGCGATGCAGGGCCAGTATCTGGAAATGACCGACGCCGCGCCACTGCGGGAAACCGGGCTCTACCCGATTATCAAACCCGATGAGGTGGCAGACTATCTCGACCAGCTCGGCGACAACGCTCAGCTCTGTCTACACCCGCTCATAGCCGGGCAAGACCCGACATACGGCTGGCAGCAACTGGAAAGCTTTTCCCGGGTTGTGATGCCGCATCTGAAAAACCGAGAATAACAATGCGAAAACTTGTGTTCGCGAGCGCCGCCGCGCTCGCTTTGATTGGCTGCTCAAAACCCACCGTGGATTTTTCCGGCCCCACCGCCGACTGGCCCGCTGTTGGCCAGAACAACAGCGGCCAGCGCTATTCGGCGCTCACCCAGATTAATCGCGACAATGTGTCTCGCTTGAAGCCGGCCTGGACTTACCACCTCAAGGACTTTTCCAGCGGTGGTGACACTCACGGTGCCACTGCGCTGCAGGTGACCCCACTGGTGGTCAACCAGTCCATGTACCTGTGCAGCCCCTTCAATCGGGTGATCTCTCTCGACCCGGAAAGTGGCGAGGAAAACTGGGTACACGACCCCGAGGTGGATCTGACCGGAGTCTACGCACCGGCCTGTCGCGGGGTCAGCTACTGGGAGGGGCAGCCAGCAGAACAGTGCCAAAAGCGTATTTATCTGGGCACCCTGGATGCTCGATTGATTGCCCTCGACGCCGACACCGGCAAACCCTGCGAAGACTTTGGTGACACCGGCGCTGTCGATCTCACGCAGGGTTTGGGCGACCTCACTACCGCCGAGTACTACCTGACCTCGCCGCCGCTGGTTATGGGTGACAAGGTGATTACCGGGGCCTACGTGCAGGATGGCCAAAGGGTCGATGCCCCCAGCGGCGCGATTCGCGCCTTTGACGCCCGCTCCGGTGAACTGCTCTGGGCCTGGGACCCGGTCCCTCCGACGCAGACTCCCGTCACCGCCGCCGATATCAAGCAGGGTAAAACCCTGACCCGCGGCACCCCCAACGCCTGGGGACTGCTGTCCGGCGATGAAGCGCGCAATCTGGTCTTTGTACCCACCGGCAACCCCTCGCCGGACCACTATGCAGGCGAAGAACGGGGCGACCTGGACTATTACGGCAGCTCGGTAGTCGCCTTGCATGCCGATACCGGCAAGCTCGCCTGGAATTTCCAAACCGTGCATCACGACGTCTGGGACTACGACATGGCCGCCCAGCCGGTGGCCTTTGATTTTCGCGGGCAGACTCCGGCCGTTATCGCCGCCACGAAAATGGGCCACATCTTTCTATTGAACCGCGAAACCGGCGAGCCGCTGTTTCCGGTCGAAGAGCGCCCGGTTCCGCAAACCGACGTACCGGGTGAATACACATCAAAGACCCAGCCCTTTCCGGTCAAACCCAAACCGCTGCACCCGACCAGCCTGAGCGAAGACGAAATCTGGGGCATCACCCCCTGGGATAAACAATACTGCCGCGAGTTTTTTAACAGCCTGCGCTACGAGGGCATTTTCACACCGCCCTCCTTTCAGGGAACCCTGGCCTACCCCGGCCTTGGCGGTGGCATCAACTGGGGCTCGGTCTCCGTGGATCCGGTAAAACAGCGCATGGTGGTCAACCTGCAGATTGCGCCTTTTACCATGAAGGTGGTGCCGCAGGACGAAGTCTCCGATGTCTCTGGCGGCGATCTGGTGGGCCTGGCACCGCAGCGCGGCACACCTTATGCAGTGACGCGCAGTGTATTTGCCACCGAATGGCCAGACATGAAGCCTTGCGTTGAGCCACCCTGGGGCAAGCTGCTGTCGATCGATCTGAACAGCGGCGAGATTGTCTGGGAGCGGGAACTCGGCAACCTGAACAAGCTGGCGCCCCTGGGTTTAGGCAAGTTCTTCCCCTGGGGCACCCCCAACACCGGCGGCTCCATTCAAACGGCGGGTGGTTTGATCTTTATCGGCGCCACGCTGGATCACTACTTCCGCGCTTTCGACAGCGATAGCGGCGAGCTGCTTTGGGAACAGGAAATGCCCTACGCCGCCCACGCCACCCCCATGACCTATCGCCTGAACAATGACAGCAAACAGTACCTGGTGATCGCCGCCGGCGGCCACGGCCCGCTGGGCTCCGCGCCCGGCGATGCCCTGGTCGCATTTGCACTGGAGGATTAACATGGCCCTGACCAAGGCATTTTTTGAAGACTACTACCGCACCTACAACAGCGAAAACCCGGAAGCACTTGCAGCGCTCTACGCCGACGATGTGGTATTTAACAGCGCGCAGGGAACAAGCCACGGCCGCGACGCCATCCTGCAAACCTATCGCTATCTCATTGAGACCTTTGAAGACCGGATGACGCCGGAGAGCATTCTGATTGACGGCAATCACGCGGCTGTCGAAATCACCGATGTCTTCACGGCACGCGAGGATGTTCCCGATTTTATGGGCGCGTCATTGAAGAAAGGCGAGAAACTAACACTTAAGCTGTGCGGCCTTTATACCGTCAAAGACAATCGCATTACCCAGGCCACCATCTACGCCCGATAAAGCTAACACGACAAAGACTACTCGAAAAAGGAGTCACCATGATTCAACATCTGTGCCTGATCAACTTCAAAAGTGAACTGGATGCCACAACCCAGCAAAAGGTAATAGACGCCTACAACAAGCTGCCTGAACTGATCCCCGGCATTAAAAGTTTCAAATGCGGCATGGATCTGCAGCTGCTGGAAGGCAACTACCATTTCGGCATTGTGGCCGAGTTTGAAAACGAGGAAGCCTTTAAAGCCTACTCAGTACACCCGGCCCAGGCGGAAGTGATTTTTCCCGTGGTGGGCGATTTGATGGCGGGCTATGCCACAGCGCAGTTTGCGCTTTGATTAGCCCGCAAACGAGCACAAAAAAAGGCGCCTGATGGCGCCCTGTTTATTACTTGTTATTACTTGGCAGAATCTAGAATTCCGCTTCCGGCAATTCGTAGTCGTAGTCCATCACCAGCGGCGCGTGATCGCCAAACTGCTGGTTTTTATAGACCACCCCGTACTCGATATAGGGTTTGAAGCGGTTCGATACGATCTGGTAATCCACCCGCCAGCCATCGCTGTTCTGGTCACCGTCCGGCCACCAGGTGAACTCGTCGGCATCCCGATTGACCATGCGGAAGGCGTCGATATAACCCAGCTCGTGAAACAGGCGTTCCATCCACTGCTGCTCTTCGCCGAGAAAACCGGACAGGCCCTGCGCCGCCTCGGGATTGTTCACATCAATATTGCGGTGCACCATATTCCAGTTACCGCAGATCACAAACTCGCGCCGCTTGTTGCGAATCTTGTTCAGGTGGTTGTAAAAAAGATCAAAGAATTCGCCCTTGCGCGCCTGTTCCTTGGCGTCTTTGGGGTAGGCCGAGGGTGCCAGCAGGCAGCCGACACTCAGCTCTTCAAAGTCGGCCTGAATATAGCGGCCTTCCATATCAAAGTCGGTAAAACCCAGCCCATACATAATGGCCTTGGGCAGACGCCGGGTATAAATTGCCACGCCATTGGTATTGGGCTCGGCCGCATCGAAGAAATAAGCGTTGTATTCTGAGGGGAAGAACTTCGGATCGCGGAGCTTGTATTCCTGAATACCTATATTCTGAATGCAGACAATGTCTGCATCCTGTTCCGCTATCCAGTCAAAAAACCCGCGTTCAAGGGCGTCTTCAATGCCATTGGCACAAAAGCTGATTATTCTCATTGATAATCCAAAAAGCTCTCGGTCAGAAAAATTGCTCGCGCTGTGGCGGAGCATAGTAAAAAGCAGTCATTTATTATTGCGCACAGGAGGCTGCTACAATACGCAGTTTAGCGCAGCTTGGCCGGTCTGTCCGAAAATCCGCCACAGCCGCGATTATGAAGCTCGGGCAAAAGGTTACTATGGAACTTTACCAACAACAATTTATTGAGCAGGCAATTGCTGCAAAAGCACTCACTTTCGGTGAGTTTACCCTCAAATCCGGCCGTACCAGCCCCTATTTCTTCAATGCGGGTAAATTTTACCAGGGTGCCGCACTGGCCACTCTGTCGCGCTGCTACGCTGCCGCCATCGCTGCCCAGGCCCCGGACTTTCAGGTGCTCTACGGCCCGGCTTACAAGGGTATCGTGCTCGCCGCCGCCACCAGCTGCGCCCTCGCCGACCAACACGGCCGCGACCTGCCCTACGCCTACAATCGCAAGGAAGCCAAAGACCACGGCGAGGGCGGTGTGCTGGTCGGGGCGCCGCTGAGCGGAAAGGTCCTGATCATTGACGATGTCATCACCGCCGGCACTGCGATTCGGGAATCGGTCGACATCATCCGGGGTGCCGACGCCGAAGTAGCCGGCGTCATTGTCGGTCTCGATCGCCAGGAGCGCGGCCAGGGTGAGATCTCGGCCATTCAGGAGGTGGAGCAGACCTACGGTTTTCCCGTACTGAGCATTGTGAAACTTTCCGATATTGTGGACTACCTGCGCACAAACCCGGTGGGAGCTGCTAACCTGACTGCCATCGAGCGCTATCGCCAACAATACGGTGTTTAACCCAGTACCATGCTGACTTGCCCCCGTTTACGCCACGTCTCACCGCTTTTGCTGCTTATTACTCTGGCGGTGGGCAGCGTTCAGGCCGATAAAGTCCTCTACCGCTATCTCGATGACAAGGGTCAGGTGGTATTGAACGACAAGCTGCCACCCTCTGCCGCCAGCCGCGGCTATGAAATCATCCGCCCCGATGGCCGTCTGGTGAAGTCCGTTGATCCGGCCCTGCCCGCGGACGAAATGGAAGCCGAGCGCCTGCGACAGGAAGAAAAAGCGGCCCAGCAGCGCTGGGATGAGTCGCTGCTGCTGCGCTACAGCAGCGTGGCCGATATTGAAGACGCGAAAAGACGTGCCCTCGGCGACATCCAGATCCGCATATCCATCCTCAAGGGCAACCTGAACTACCTGAAAACCCAGGTTGAACGCGAGGAAGCCCGGGCGGCGGAGATGGAGCGACGCAATCAGGACGTCAGCCAGACCCAGAAAGACACCATCGCCACCCTCAAATCCCAGATCGCCGATGTGGAAGACCTGATTGCCATTCGCGAGCGCGAAAAGTCCCAGACTGCCAAGCGCTTCGATCGGGACATCAGTCGCTTCTCGGCCCTGCTCGAATCAATTGGCCGCCGCCGCTAGCCGCCTGCTAGGACTCACCAGCCTCTGCCGCTATACTCAAGGCTGTTCAGGCAGCAGGACAGCGGTGCGCAGTGGATATCCCCGGCTATAAAATCATCAGGGAACTGGGGCGCGGTGGCATGGCCATCGTCTACCTGGCAGAGCACGAAAAGTTCGGCCGCGAAGTCGCCCTGAAAGTCATGTCCGCCGCCCTCGGCGATGATGAATCCTTTCAGACCCGCTTTCTGCGCGAAGCGCGCACCCTGGCAAGAACCTCACACCCCAACATTGTCACCGTGTACGACGTGGATGTGCACGAAGGCAACTACTACTTCTCGATGGAATTTCACACCGGGGGTGACCTGAAAGACCGGCTGCGCGAAGGCCTGTCACCGGCCGATGCCCTGCGCATCACCCGGGAAATGGCCAGCGCGCTGGGCCGCGCCCATGAGTGCGGCATCATCCACCGGGACATTAAACCCGGCAATATTCTGTTTGCCCGCGACGGCCGCGCCATCCTCACCGACTTCGGCATTGCCCGCAATTATGACGCGGAAACCCAGCTTACCCAGCTCGGTACCATGGTCGGCACCCCGCGCTATATGAGCCCGGAGCAGGCGCGCGGCATGGCCCTGGAAGGCCCCTCCGACCTCTACAGCCTGGGCATCGTGCTCTACGAAATGCTGGCCGGGGTGCCGCCGTTTCAGGCCGAAGATGCCATCGCCCTCGGCATCAAACACGTCAGTGAACCACCGCCGGCCCTGCCCGACGATCTGGCCGAGTACCAGCCTCTGGTGGAAAGGCTGCTGGCCAAGGAACCCCAGGACCGGCCGACCAGCGGCGACAGTCTGGCCCGGGAAATTGCCGAAATGGAGCGCACCCTGCCGCCCGCAAGCCGCATTGTCCGCCAGCTCCACGCCCCGATTCAAAGCCCCAGCGAGGCCACTCTGGTGAGCGCGCCTCGACCCGCCCGCTCACCCGCCGCCGATCTGGGCCAGACTCAACCTTCGGGCGCCTCTGTACCGACACAGGATACAAGCCGCAGCAGCAAGACATTCCTCTGGGCCGGCGGCGCTCTCGCCACTCTGGCGCTGGCCGCTGGCGCTTACTTCCTGCAACCGGCGAGCGACACGCCCCGCCCGGCACCCGCAGTCACGGCAGCTGCGCCCCCTGCCCTGCAGGCGGACCCAGACAGCGATGTCGCCCGCTGGCTGCAGCGCGCCGGCGAAGCGCTGGCCGCCGACCAGCTGATGACGCCGGAAAATGACAATGCGGTGTTGTGGTTTCAACGCGTACTCAAGCTTCGCCCCGATAACCCGGCCGCCCGGGCCGGACTCGACCGCGTCGCGGAACGCTATGTTGAGCTGGGCGAGCAAAAGTTGAAACGACGCGACACGGATTCCGCCCGGCTCTATGCTGAGCGCGCCCGGCAACTGGCGCCAGGCGCCACTGGCCTTACTGGGCTCGAGGCGAAACTGGCCGGGGCTGAGGCCGACAACACGAAGCGCGAGCAGAAACTGCTGGATCTCGGCACTCAGTTGCGGGTGACCGGCCTGCTGGGAGGTGCCCGCACGGCCGAGGAAGAAGGCAAGCGCTCGGAAGCAATCCGGCTCTACCGTCAGGCCCTGGACCTTGATGCAGGCAACCGCGAAGCCCGCGAGGGCCTGGCCAGATTAGAGCGCGAGCCACAGACCGTGGCCCGGAAAAACGAATCGCCAGACGCCGCTGAGTAGGACTACTCCGCAGCTGCAGCGGACTGAGACTGAGCGGGGCCGGTGTTCAACACCGGTTTTTCTATGGCCGGAATCGTCGGCGCCACCAGCTCACGCGGTGCCGGCAGCCCCAGTGAATCCGCCATCGCGTGATTAATCAGATGTTCGCGCAGCTCGCTGGCGTCCAAGCCCTTGCGCAGAGCAATCGCCTCGGCGCGCGCCATCAGTTCGGTCGCCTTGAGATAGTGGCCCTCGCTGGCGGCCGCGGTAGCCGATGAGGCATAGGCCTCCTCCTGCCGACTGAGGCGTTCTGTCAGCTTGCCGCCAATTTCTTCGCTGATCTTGGCCGCCAGTTCGTTGAGGATTTCCACATCCGAGGGCAGGTCCGCCAGCTTGAAATCCAGCGTGAAATCACCCAGCTGCACACCCTCGGTGCTTTCATCGGAAAACTCGATGCTCTCGGTCACCGAATCGGGGAAAATCACCTTGCCCGAGTGGGCGTCGATAAGGCGATAGCTGACCGAAAAAATCCCCACCTTGCGGTGAATAGTGACATTGATGCTGACATCTTCCCGGGTTTCATAGCTTTCAGTTTCCGCTGGTGCCTTGATCCGATCCTGCTGCGATTCGGTCAGCTTCAGCCATTCCAGATAGGCCGGGTTGGGCCGGGTGCCGGTTTCGGTAACCACCCGCATGGTGCGCCGGTTCTTCTGCTGAGTGTCTTCCACTTTCGCTTCGAGTACCGAGCCGGTAATCAGGTAATCCACCGAGGTCAGGCTGCTGGCACCGCGCAAATCCTGCTCCCGCTTGATCGCCTCGTACTGCTCGCGCTCGATAATGCGCACGTCCTGGGGAATGGATTTGAACAGGTATTGGGTAATGCCGGCGGCAATCTTGTCGCCAAACTTGTAATCACCGGAGGGGTCCCGAAAGGCGGTGGTACTGACCTCACGCGGCGCAATCGCGGCAATCGCATTTTGCAGCTCATTGATACGTCCAGTCACGTCGCCCCGCCCGGGCTGCAGCTGGTCCACCAGATACAAAAGACCCAACTCCTGGGCCGGGCGCTTGCCGCTGTTGCGAGCCTTGCTGGCCAAGGCCTTGACCTTGTCAACAAAGGGATTGAAGGCCTCGCGCGGCGCGTCCAGCCCCAGCGCAGCTGCCATGTGGCTGGCCTGCAGCAGCCAGCGTTTGGCATCCGCCAGCTGCCCCTTGCCGGTGGCATCACTGCCGAGGGCGGTAAAATAGTCGATCATCACCTGACCGATTTCCCGCATATCCGGCTTGATATCGTTCCAGTTGGGCGCCGCAGCCAAGGCCGCAAAATGCTGGTAGGCCTCGTCGGGGCGGTTGTCGGCCAAGGCTTTGTTGAAGCGTTTTTCAAACAGGCGGCGGTCCACTTCGGCGCGCTGTTGGCGGGTATCGGCATTATCGGGCAGGGCGTCCAGCAGCTCCTTGGCCTGCTCCAGATTTTCTGCTTCCTGAGCGGCAGCGGCCTGCTGGGCAAGCGACTGCACCAGTGCCGCGCGCTGATTCTCATAGCTGGGATCGCCGCTCACGGCGGCCATCTCTTCCAGCACGGCAAGGCGTTCGCGGTGGGCATCGGCGGGCAAAGCCGCCTGGCGATTCCGGGCCTCGTCAAACGCCGCCTGCGACGCTTCCCGGGCCAGACTGATCTCATTGCTGAGGGCATCACCGATCGCTGTGTTCCAGCCGCGAATCTGTTCTGCGTCGGCCGCGGCCTCCGCAAGAATATTCATCGGGATCAAATCCTCCGACAGCGCAAAGCGCTGCATCCGCGCGCGCACCTGTGCCGCCTTGACGCTGGCCAGCTGCTTGCCAATCGCATCAAGCCGGGCAAAGTCCTCAGGGCGCGACTGCCGGTCAAAGGCCGCTAGCTGCAGTGCAGTGTCGCGGTAAAGCCGCTCCAGCTCTCCTGCATCCTGGGCTGCGTTGATCTGCTCGTCAGTGACGGTAACGACCGGCGCGGGTGCGCAGGCGGTGAGAACGGAGAGCCCCAGCACCAGCGACATCGCTGGTACCAGTGGGTTAAACCGACTTTTCATGATGAGTCCCCGGGACACGAAACTTTATTGACCGGCCCAATGCGCTGACGCGCCGACTCTGACTGCGACAGAGAGCTGGGGCGGGATAGTCATTTCAGAATAATTGATGGTTTGCTTTAAGTCCACGCAACCATCCTGAAAGATGCTGGCGAAATAATGGCAAATCCTTGATTTACAGTTCTTTAATAAATTTTACTGACGGCACTAACATTCCACCAGCGCCTGGCAGGCCGGGAAATAGAGGCCCGCTTTTACCCTATCGATAGCCAGAGCCTCGCTCAACACTTGGCGATAAACCTGCATCTTTGCGCCATAACGCTCACGCTGTGCCTCGAGAAAGGCCTCGCCGCTGCCACGGGCGGTTTTGTAGTCGATGATCCAGCAGGTTTCGCCATCGACGAAAAAGCGATCCACGATCAGCTTCTGCCAGCCCTCCCCCAACTGCCGGCGCAGCGCCTGCTCGGCGCCGCTGGTTTCATAGTGGGCCAGAATCCAGCGGCCCCGTTCACAGCTCAAGGTGTTGTCGACCAGCAGGCGCACCGTGTCGACACTGTCACTCAGGCCGCTCTCGGGATGGCAGTAATGGCGCAGGCGGGTCGGAATTGCCCGGTACAGGCGTTCCGGCGCTTCACCGCGCACCGCCAGTCGGCGCATCAGTTCGTGATAGACCAGACCGACACAGCGTTCCTCAATATTGGCTTCCAGTACTGCCTGGCGCTCCTGCCGGGCCAGTCGGTCGATGGGGGTTTCAGATTCCTGCGGGCCCTGCCATTGCCGGTGAACCCTCAGCTGGGGCGCAGCACGCAGCCGCGGAGCCCGTGGTACCTGCAGGCTCACCTCACTGACTTGCTCCGGCAGGGGATCAGCCGCGTCAAACAGGGTTTGCACCTGCGGCCACAATCGCGCCAACAGTGAACCGTCCGACACACTTAACTTGCCTTTGCTGTCGGCCTTCGCCCGGCCCAGCAGATGCAGCTGATGCCGCGCTCGCGTCAGGGCCACGTAGAGCAAGCGATCGAGCTCCCGGTCGCTGTCGCGCTTCTGCTGTGCCTTCAGGTAGTTGTAAAACCGCTCTGCTCCGGCATCACCGCCGCGTGGCGCTCGCGGTGCGATCACCAGCTCGTCCTGCATGCGTCGCCAGTGAAACAGCGGACTTTCACCGCTGCGTCCGGTTTCACCGAGGCCGGGCAATATCACGGTATCGAATTCCAGACCTTTGGATTTGTGGATGGTCATGATCTCGAGCCTAGCCGGCGCCGACTCCGCGTAGAGCTTGTCCAGTGCCCGGGCAAACTCCTGCCAGTCGCTGATCACCCCGGCCGGGGCCTGCGCCACCAGCAGGGCCTGCACCCGATCGATATTGCGGCGCTCGACGGCATCCACACAGGCGGGGCCGCCCAGGCTGTGCCACAGGGCCGGCACCGCCCAGCGACAATCCACCGATCGCGCCTGACCTGAAATGTCAGACCAAACCTGAGCCAGTCTCTGCAGGCGCTGCCGGGCATCGGCGCTGAGTGCAAACTCACCCTGAAACCGCTCTTGATGGTCTTCGAAATCCGTTACCAGATCACTGAGCAGCTGATCCGGCGCGGCGTTAGCCAGCACCCAGCAATCGTCCCAGCTCAAACCGACAAAGGGAGCCCGCAACAGCCCCATCCAGCTCGCCCGGTCGGCTCGATGCCACCAGGCTCTGAGCAGCGCCAGATAATCCGCCACTGCCGGCTGACTCGCGAGTTTGTCGATATCCTGACCGGCAAAGGCAATGCCTGCCGCCTTGAGCGCGGGCACGATGGCCTGCAGGTGGCTGCGGCTGCGCACCAGGATGGCAATTGAGCCCTCGGGGCGCTCCGCCTGGACCTGCTGCACGAGCGCCACCACCTGCTCCGCTTCCGCCGGACGCGCATCGTTCCTGTCACCAATGTGCGGGTGCACCGCAACTGCACCCATTTCCTCGCGCTGGGCAATGGCGGGGGTATAGCCGCCAGCAAACACGGTACTGAATGCGGCGTTCACCCAATTGACCAGGGTCGGCGCAGAGCGAAAATTGGCCTCCAACTGGAGTTGCCGCAGGGGGTGGCCGTTAAAGTGCCCGAGTTCCAGCAGACGCTCAAACTCTCCCACCAACGCACCGCGAAACAGATAGATGGACTGCTGCAGATCACCGCACAGAAACAGGCTGCGTCCATCGCCGGGTTCCCAGCCCTGCATCAGGTACTGCAGCAACACGATCTGATTGACCGAGGTGTCCTGCATCTCATCGACCAGCATGTGCTGAATGCGGTCTTCCTGTAACAGGGCGTCACCGTAGACGCCCTCGGTTTCCGGCAGTGGCCGCAGCGCACCAATCGCGCGGAAGGCCACTTCCGGAAAATCCAGCATGCCCTTGCTGTTAAATACCAGGTGCAGCTCTGCCAGCAGATTCTTCAGCACCAGTACCAGATCGCCGATCAGCGCCTTGGAGGCCTCGGGCAGGCCCGGCGCAGGCAGCTCCGCCAGGCGACATAAAGCTTCTGTTAGATCATCGACATCACCGCTGTCATGAGCCGCTTTCAGCCACGCTTTCAGGGTTTCGGTTGCGGCCTGCTTTGGCGGGAAACCGAGTTTGGCGTCGACCTTTTTTCGCAGTGTGCCACTGCCGGTGAGCAGCAGGCTGGCCAGCTGGCTGTGCAGCTCGAGGTGCTCGGGCAATGGCTCAGTCAGGTCCTGCAGGTCGGCCGCCCAGGCCAGGCTTTCCTCAAGCGCGGAATGCTCGCGCACCGCCTCGATCACAGTCTGCAGATTGCAGGCTGACAGGGCACTGGCAAGCCGGCGGTATTCGCCCATGACCACCTCAGCGATGGCCTCTTCCATTGCCTCGAGGCGGCCGGCGACGATACCTTCGACCCACTGATCGCGCTTCGCCAGCAGGTTCGACAGCAACGGCAAGAGCTGTTCAAGACGATTATTCGCGTAATTGAGCACATTACCCAGCGCTTCGCTGAGCTCCGCGTCGCCACCTTCCAGGCGGCCAAACAGGTTGAATATGGCCTCCCGGTAGAGGGCCTCCGGATCGTCAGTGGTGGCAATCTGCCCCAGCCCGGACAGCAGCGGCAATCGGCGCGCGATGCGCGCGCAGAAACTGTCGAAGGTGGAGATGCGCAGCCGCGAGGGGTTCTGCAATAACTGCCAGCCGCGCTGCTGGTCGCGCTCGCGCACCCGGGCCGCCAGCGCGGCGAGCTGGCCCTCGTAGCCACCGGCGCCGCTCTCGCTCAGATTCAACGCGTGTACGATGCGCTCGCGAATTTCGGCGGCCGCTTTGCGGGTGAAGGTAATCGCCACCACCGCTTCCGGTTGCTCCGCGGTCAGCAGACAATTCAGAAAACGCAGCAACAATACGCCGGTTTTGCCGGAACCCGCCGGCGCTCGCAGCAAGACAGACTGGTCGGGGGCGATGGCCTGGTCGCGGTGCGTCTGGTCGGCTATACGCAACTCAGTCATCGCTCACCTCCCCGGCTCGCGCCAGGACGGGAACATAGGGGTCATAGGCAAAATCGCTGTCTTTGCACAAGGCATTGTGCCCCGCTTCGCCCGCCAGAAAACCGCGGGCGTATTCGCTAAGCACACGCCGCCAGGCATCGCACTCAGCCTGCCATTTTTCCGGGCTGTCGACCGGGTTTTGCACATTGCGCGGCACCAGATTGGCGCTCCAGCTGGAGCGCATATGCACGGCCATACCGCTGCTCGGATGAATCTGCGCCAGCACCACGCCCTCTATTTTTTCGCCGACGATATCTTCGCCGAGCAAGGCATAAAGCGGCAGTTGCGGCTCCAGTAAATTATCCGCATTGAGCTGATTGGCGCTCAGCGTACCGGTTTTGTAATCCATCACCACGGTCTTGCCGTCAATACTGTCCACCCGGTCTATCTTCATCCGCAGGGGCAAGCCAAAGGCATCCACCTGCCCCGCTGCCTCCACATGGGTGACAGTAAATGCCTCACTGCGACTCTGTTCAAAGTCCAGCCATTCCTGCAGCAGCGATAGCAGGCGGCGTTTTTCGATACGCCGCAGCTGGTCACCGTGACCGCTGTGTTCAGTCATCGCGCGATCGATTGCGTCACCCAGACGCGCCTCTATTTCTGCGTCAGGCAGTGTTTGCAAGGCCGAGCTGTTGCGGATGTCGCGCCAGAATAATTCCAAGGCCCGGTGGATCCAGTTGCCCTGGGTTTTGGGATCAAGCCCTTCCACCGGCTCGGGCATGGCCTGCAAACCGAGACGGTATTTCAGGAAGGCAAAAAAGGGACTGATCGCATAGGCCTTGAACAGGCCGGTGCCGCCGCGCAGCAAGGTTCTTTCCCGCGCCGAGACGGGCCGCACGCACTCCTCGGCCGGCCACTCCAGCTCGGCGGCTACCGTAAAGGCTTCGCCCAGGTCGGATTCAGGCAGCACGGGATAATGCCAGTCGAGCAGCGTACAGGGGGTCTGCACCACCGCATCGTCGCTCTGACGGGGATAAGAAATCACCCATTCAGGTGCACTGCCCAGCACCGTTTCCAGCAGCGCAATATCGCGTTTCAGGGCATCGCTGTGATCAGCGCGCGGTACACCCGCCGCGACCAGCTGCTCGCGCGACAGAAAGGGTGACGGCGGCACCGCCTGCGGCAGCGCCGAATCGCTCAAGCCCAGCACCCAGATGGCGTCAAACTCCTGCCCGCTCGCCTCTTCCAGACTCAGTAACTGCAGGGGTGGTGCCTCGTCGCGGCGCAGCTCAAAGCGCTTGCCCTGCAGTACATGTTGCAACCAACGCAGCGCATCGCTGCGACTGATGGCACCCAGTTGCCGGTCGAGGGCCCGCAGGGTATCCATTACCTGGGAAAAGCCCTGTCGGCACTGATCCACCACCGGGTCGCCCGCTTCCCGGTTGGGCCAGCCGAGGGCCAGCAACTCCGCGTCAAAGCGCGCCACCCAGACCGAGGGCTGGGCACGGCCAGTGTGACCCTTTGCCATTTTTTGCAAGCCGTGGAAGGCTTCGGTGGCGGCCTCGAAGCCGCGCTGTGCTGCCAGGTTCAGTGCCCGCGCCAGGCTGGCGCGATTAACCAGGTATTCACGCCAGAACCAGTCGAGCTGCGCTCTGGCCCCGGCCTGCTCGGCGGCTTTGGCCACAAAGGGGCTGCGCAGCAAGCGGCTAAGCTGCTCAAGTGGTACCTCGCCGTGGGCTAGCTGCAGGGCGTCCAGCGCACTGGCAATAATCGGGTAAGCCGACAGACGGCCAGTGCCCACCCGCCAGGGTTCGCTCAAGGCCTGATCGTGGCCGGCCGGAAACAGGCTGGCCGGATAGACATAGCGCTCCAGCGCGCGTTGCAAGGGCGCTTCGTAGCGACTGACATCGGTGGCGACCAGCGCCAGCCGGGGCTGTGCCTGCTCGGCTGGCCGGCTCGCCACCCACTGAGCCGCAGCCTGCACTTCCTCCTGCAGGCCGGCAAAGCTCGCCTGATGGCAGCTGAGGGTCTCTTTGGAACCGGCAAAGGGTGGCAGCTGGTAGCTGGCGACGCCCGCCTCCCGCAGATTGTTCAGTAAGGTCTGCTCCGTCGGAGTCAACTCCAGCTGGTGGCTTAGCACCAGCCGCGCCGGCAACTCCAGTTCGTCGATGCGCTCACCCAATGCAGCAACCAGCTGCCCGCCGGTCAGCGCGCCCTGCTCCACCAGCCGCAGCCGCAGCCGCTCGCGCCAGTCGCAGAACGCCTGCTGCTCATTGGTGGCAAAAGCGTTGGCCGCGGTGGACAGCCCATAGCGCTCGGCCAGCTCAAAGGCGTCGACAAACTGGCGGGCAATGCCTTGCACGCCAATCACCGACTCCGCCAGATAGTCACTGCCGTCGATGCAGGCTTCGGCCAAGGCCAACACCTGCACCGGCCTGAGCACCTGCAGCTCGGGAAAGCTGCTGTCCCAGAGTTCAACCCACCACTGGGCCTTGGGCAGTACCCGCAGGCTTTCCAGCCAGGCTCGCCCCTGAGCCTCAGCAATGCGCCGTCGCAGATCGATGGCCTCACCATCGTGATCTACCAGCACCACCGTGGATCGGCCGTCTTCCAGCCAAGACGACCAATCAGAGGGCACAACCACCTCAAGCTGGTTCAATATTGCATACTCCTATCGCCATCTCGGAGGCGTCCCCGGAAACTACTTACTTTAGAATTATTCAATTTAAAAACAATGGCTTAGAAAGAAAAAGGCGCTCCCTACAGCCCGCAACCCAAGTTTCGCACCCGTTTTGTGCGTTAATCTTTTTGCAATATTCGCGGTAACTCGATATTTTCAAAGTGTATTTATCACTGACATTTGCGTCAGGGAGAAAACCGATGTTCGAGAAAAAGCCCAAGGCTCTCCATACGATACTGGAAAGCCGTTTTGCTGTTGAGGCTCTGGCCCACCTGTCGAGCAAGCCTTTTGAACGTCTGTTACCCCGCGGTGACGGCCACCCGGTACTGGTGATTCCCGCCTTCCTGACCAGCGATGCCTTTACCGCTTCCCTGCGCAAATCCCTGAGCCGGCTCGGCTACGATGTCCACGCCTGGCAACAGGGTCTCAATACCGGATTGCACGATAACAAACTTGTGCTGCTGCGGCGCCATCTGAAAGAGATTGTGCTGCAGCGTCAGCAGAAAATCACGATCATTGGCTGGAGTCTGGGGGGAATTTACGCCCGGGCACTGGCCGCCCAGAACAGTGACCACGTTCGTCAAGTGATTACCCTGGGGTCGCCCTTCGGCATTCCGGTATCGGAGCGCCGATCTGATGCTGTGCAAGGTCTGGTCAGCCAGGCCTTTCAGTTACTGAATCGCGGCGCTGAAGACCCGATGGTGGCCAAAGCCACTCTGTGGCAGGAAACCCCGGCGGTACCCTGTACCAGCATCTACACCGAGAGCGACGGCATTGTGCACTGGCACTACTGTGTCGATCAAAAGCATTCGCAAAGTGAAAATATCCGGGTTCCCGGCAGCCATATGGGCCTGACTCACAATCCGGCTGTGCTGTATCTGCTGGCCGACCGCCTGCAACAGCGAGCCGAAAGCTGGCAAGCCTTCAGCGCCCGCGGCTGGCGCGAACGTCTTTACCACAATCAGGTTTGCGCAAAAGCCATAGAACTGGCAGAAGCCTCGGCAGCACGACAGGCACTTCCGGCCTGAGTTGAACCGTTAATCAGGGCGCTCTTCGCAGCTCAGCCAGCAGCGTAACAAGGGCTTCCCGCATGGTCAGCGGCTGATCGAGCAGGACGTGGTGGTGGGCGTCTTCAATTTCGATGGGGGCTCTGCCGTTGCCCATATAGGCCACGGTTTTCTCGGCCATTTCACGCGGTGCGACAATGCTGTGCTCGCCAAAAATAAACGCAGTGGGGCAGGTAATCTTCGGCAGCAATTCGGCTTCGGGCACTTCCACCGGCTCAAGGGTCTGAGTGATGCGGTCGTCAAACTTCCACACCCAGCCTCCGTCCTGTTCGCGCAGCGAGCCACGGGCCACATGAGCGAAGAGGGCTGGATCGGTGCAGTTCTCCTCAGGAATCAGGCGAAAGCGCGCCATCGCCTGCTCAAGCGTGGGGTAGACCCGTTTCGGGCGCAGCTCCGAGGCACCGCGCGAGGGCGTCTCGTCGCCGGTTCGCGGCAGGCTGATGCGGGAATCAATAACGGTCAGGCTCTGGACCTTGTCCGGAAAGCGCGCGGTGGTCTGAATACTCACCAGACCGCCAAAGCTGTGCCCCACCAGATTGACCGGTGCCAGGCTTTCCGCCTCGATCACCGCAACGATTTCCCGACAATACAATGGGTGGGAGTAGTGCCCGCGGTGACCACTGTCGCCCATGCCACTGAAGTCCAACGCCACCACCCGGTAGTGCTCAAGCAGGGCCGGGACCGTGACATCCCACCAGTGGGCGTGGGCGCAAAAACCGTGTGCCAGCAGCAGGGGCGGCTTGTCCACGGCTTGTGGGTTCCAGCAAAGGTAGTGAATGGCGCAGCCTTCAACATCGACACTGCGCGACTCGGGACTATAACGCAGCGCATCGGTCATCCAGGCCGGTGCGCTTGGGGGAGAGGAATTCACTGAGCGGCTTTGCGCTCCTGCTCAACGAGATAATCGACCACTTTCAGCATATTGCGCTGACTGCCGGCAGTGCGGGTACTGACCCGGAATTTGCCGTTGACGACCATTTCCGGCGTGCCCTGAATACCGTAGCCGCGGGCACGGGCGTCGGCCTGGCGCACCTGGCTATCGATCGAGAATGAATTGAACACCTTCATGAACTTCTCGCGCTCGACGCCGTGCTGAGCGAAAAGCTCTGCCAGGGCATCCGCGTCGCGCAGCATATTGCGCTCCATGTTGATGGCGTTGAAGATTGGCTGGTGAACCTTGTCCAGCACGTCCAGCGCCTTGGCGGTGTAGAACGCGCGGGCGTGAGTTTCCATCACCCGATTCCACATGGCAGGGGACTGCACAAAGACCACGTCATCGGCTTGTTTCTTCGACCAGGCGTGCACCATCGGCTCGAAGTGGAAGCAGTGGCTGCAGCCGTACCAGAACACTTCAGTGACTTCGATTTTATTCGGGTTCACGGTGCGGACTTCGTTATCCAGACGAACGTAGTGCTCGCCCTCAACAAAGGTCGACGCAGAGTCTTCGGCGCAGGCCACAGCGGGCAGCAGCAGGGTCAACAGGCTGGCGATCAGCCATCGGCGTGTCAGCATTCTCAGTCTCCTGGGTAATCGTTCTGTTCTGATTATTTTATCCGGTCAGGGTTCCGGCAAAATGGGCCTGACCGACAAAAAAGGCGGCAAAAGCCGCCTTTTTCAGTTCAGCAGCGTCTCTAACTCAGTAGAGACCCTGAATGAAGTTTGCCAAAGCCTTGATTTCACTGTCGCTCAGCAGGAAAGCCACCGTGCGCATGGTTTTGGTTTCTTCGCCGTCGTTCATGCGACCACTCTCATCGCCATCAGCCGCTGCGCGGAAGGCTTTCAGCTGGGCTTCTGTGTAGGCCGCGTGCTGACCGGACAGGGCAGGGAAGCCCGCCGAGGCGTTGCCCTTGCCCGAGGGGCTGTGACAGCCGCTGCAGGCCGGAATGCCGCGCTCAACGATACCGCCGCGATAAATGGCTTCGCCCTTGGCGGCCAGTTTCTCGCTCGCTTGACCAACCGTGCCTTGCTGCTTGGCATAGTAGGCCGCGATGTCCGCCATATCCTGTTCGCTCATGCCGTCCAGCTGGCCGGCCATGGTCGGCACCGGGCGGGCGCCGGACTTGATGTCTTTCAGCTGCTTGAGCAGGTATTTCTCATTCTGGCCCGCCAGTTTCGGGAAGGTCGGCGCGGCGCTGTTGCCGTCGGCGCCATGACAGGCAGCACAGGACTGTGACTTGGCCTTGCCTTTCGCAGCGTCGCCAGCAAAGGAGGGCGCCGCAAGCAGCAGGGTGGACAGCATTACCAGAAGTGATTTTTTCATCGTACCTACTCAATAATTTCCAGATTCTTTCGGGATTCTACGACTTGGGCTTGGCCATGTATTCGATCAAGGCCTTGAAATCCTCATCCGAACAGTCAAAACACATGCCCTTGGGCGGCATCGCCCTGATACCGTTTTTGGCATTGGCCACCAGTACATCCATGCCTTTTTCCTGCAGACGCTTGTCCCACGTGGCGACATCACCGGTGCGCGGTGCGCCGGCAGCACCCGAAGCATGACACACGGCACAGGTTCGATTGTAGCGGTCTTCCAGCGCATCTGCCTGCACCAGGCTCATCAGGCCCAAGGAAAGGGAAAGGGCCAAAATTGATTTCTTCATAACATCACTCACGATTGTAATGCGGAGTAAACCCGGGCAGGATGACCGCGAAAAAAAACTGCGGCATTATACACAAAGCCAGCGGGGGGAGACCATCCCTGCGCCGGCCGCACTATACCCCTTTCATCAGTCACGTTCCAACAAGAGACCCCCATGGACGATATCCCGGCCATCAGCTACCGCAGCGCCCGCTTTCTGCAGAGCGCCCCCAGCCTGAAACAATGCCCCGACGATATCGGCGCCGAGGTGGCCTTTGCCGGCCGCTCCAATGCGGGCAAATCCAGCGCTATCAACCGGCTCACCGATAACAAAAAGCTGTGCCGAACCTCCAAAACCCCCGGCCGCACCCAGCTGATCAACTTTTTCAGCCTCAGCGAAACCCAGCGACTGGTGGATTTGCCCGGCTACGGTTTTGCCAAAGTGCCCCCGGAAGTCAAAAAGAAGTGGGAGCGCCATCTTGAACAGTATCTGGCGGAGCGTCGCTGCCTGCGCGGTTTGGTGCTGATGATGGATATCCGCCACCCGCTGCAGACCTTTGACCTGACCATGATCCAGTGGGCTGCCAACTGTGATATGCCGGTGCGTGTATTGCTGACCAAGGCCGATAAATTCAGTAATGGCCAGGCCAAAACAGCGCTCCTTAAGGTAAGGAAGGACCTACAAACCTACGGCGCACTGGTGCAGACACAGCTGTTTTCCGCCCTCAAAGGCACCGGGCTGGACGACCTGAAGGAACAACTGGATATCTGGCTGGATGCGACCGAGTCGGATGAGGAGGGCGCGGAGTGAATCTCCGCAGGGCTTGCTGTTCGAGAAACGCTTGACGATAGTCGCCCATAAAAAAAGGCCCGGTGCATGGGGGGGCACCGGGCAATCAGCTTCTCTGGGGAAAAACCGACTCATGGAGAAAGTCGGCCAACAGCATTTCGCTGCTGTACAAGCTTAGAAGCTTTCCCCGGCCTTTAGTTCCCAAAATTTCAGAAATGGGAATATTCCCAAAAGCCATACACTATCAGCAGCTTGCGCGGGATTTCAGCCGGGATTAATGGGCTTCATCCCAGTTGTCGCCGACACCCAGACCCACCTCCAGCGGCACCGCCAGCTCCGCGGCTCCAGCCATCAGCTGCTCGAGTTTTTTCGACACGGCGTCCACTTCGGCTTCCGCCACTTCCAGTATCAGTTCATCGTGCACCTGCATGATCATGGCCGCATCCACATCGCTGGATTGCAGCCAGCCATCCACCTCAATCATGGCCCGCTTGATGATATCGGCGGCGGTGCCCTGCATCGGCGCGTTGATGGCGATACGCTCGGCCGCCTGACGGCGCATACCATTGCTGGCCTTGATATCCGGCAAATAGAGGCGGCGGCCGAACAGGGTTTCCACGTAGCCCTTTTCCTTGGCGCTGGCCTTGATCTCCTCCATAAACCTGGCCACGCCGGGATAGCGATCAAAATAGCGCTCGATATAGTCCTGAGCCTCGCCGCGAGGAATGTGGAGCTGACGCGCCAGCCCAAAGGCGGACATGCCGTAAATCAGACCGAAATTGATGGCCTTGGCGTTGCGGCGCTGCTCGTCGGCCACGTCTTCCAGCGCCACGCCAAAGACCTCGGCGGCGGTAGCGCGGTGAATGTCCTTGCCCTCGGCAAAGGCCTTGATCAAGCCCTCGTCGCCCGACAGGTGGGCCATGATGCGCAGCTCAATCTGGAAGTAGTCGGCGGCCACCAGCTTATAGCCTTTTTCCGCCACAAAGGCCTGGCGAATTCGCCGGCCTTCGGGGGTTTTAATAGGGATATTCTGCAGGTTCGGGTCCGTTGACGACAGCCGGCCGGTGGCGGCCACCGCCTGATGATAGGAGGTGTGGATACGCCCGGTGGCCGGGCTGATCATCTGCGGCAGCTTGTCGGTGTAGGTGGATTTAAGCTTGGCCATGCCCCGGTAATCCAGAATCAGCTGGGGCAGTTTGTAGTCGTGGGCCAGCTCCACCAGCACCTCTTCAGCGGTGGAGGGTGCACCTTTCGGCGTTTTCTTCACCACCGGCAGCTCCAGCTTCTCAAACAGGATTTCGCCGAGCTGCTTGGGCGAAGAGAGGTTGAAGGGGCCACCGGCCTCGTCGTAGGCCCGCTTCTGAATAGCCTCGATTTTGCCTGCCAGCTCCTGACTCTGCTTGTCCAAAAGGGCGCGATCGACCTTGGCGCCGAAGCGTTCCATACGCGACAGCACCGGCACCAGCGGCATTTCAATCGCCCGGTAGACATCGTCCAGCTCTTTTTCCGCCGCCACTTGCGGCCGCAGGGTTTCGTGGAGTTTGAGGGTGATATCCGCATCTTCGGCGGCGTAGTAGCCCGCTTCCTCGACCTTTATCTGATTAAAGGTGAGCTGCTTGCTGCCCTTGCCGGCGATATCTTCGTAGTGAACGGTGGACGCACCCAGATATTTCAGGGCCAGCGAATCCATATCGTGACGATTGCCCGCCGCATCCAGGATATAGGACTGCAGCATGGTGTCTTCGGCAATACCGCGCAGGGCAATACCGTGATTGACCAGCACGTTGGCATCGTATTTGAGGTTCTGCCCCACCTTGGGCTTGTCCGGGTTTTCCAGCAGAGGCTTCAGGGCGCCCAGCACCTCTTCTTCGCTCAGCTGCTCGGGCGCACCGAGATAATCGTGGCCGAAAGGCACATAGGCCGCCTTGCCCGCTTCAACGGCAAAGGACACACCCACCACCCGCGCGGCCATATAATCGAGGCTGGTGGTTTCGGTATCAAAGGCAAACAGCGGCGCCGCTTCAAGCTGCTTAAGCCAGCGCTCAAACAGGGCCTTGTCCATTACCACATCGTATTCCACCGGCAACTGCTCGGCCGGCGCGGTTTCACCGCCGGCCAGTACCTCATCAATCCAGGTATTGAACTCCAGCTCTCGGTACCAGTGCAGCAGCTCATCGGCATTTTCCGCACCCGGCTCAATTTCATCAAAGGCCAGCGGCAAATCGACATCCAGCTTGATAGTGGCCAGCTCGTATGACAGCTCCGCCTTTTCCCGCTCCGCCGCCAGCTTTTCCGGTAGTTTCCTGGCGCCGCGAATGGGCAGCTCCGGAATCTGGTCCAGCTTCTGGTAGATGTCCTGCAGGCCACCGAGGCTCTGCAGCAGGGCCAGGGCTGTTTTCTCACCAACGCCGGGAACGCCGGGGATGTTGTCGACCTTGTCGCCCATCAGGGCGAGATAGTCGATGATCAGCTCCGGCGGCAGGCCAAATTTCTCGTTCACGCCCGCCGGATCCATCACCGTATCGGTCATGGTGTTCACCAGCGTCACATGCTCGTTCACCAGCTGAGCCATGTCCTTGTCGCCGGTTGACACCAGCACTGACTTGCCCGCACGGCTCGCCTGAGCAGACAGGGTGCCGATAACATCGTCGGCCTCAACTCCCTCAATCGCCAGCAGCGGCAAACCCATGGCCTTGATAATGGCGTGGATAGGCTCGATCTGTTCGCGCAGTTCCTCGGGCATGGGCGGGCGATTGGCCTTGTACTCCGGGTAGATCTCATCGCGAAAGGTTTTGCCCTTGGCGTCAAACACCACGGCAATGGTCGCTTTCGGGTAGTCCTTTTTCAGGCGGCGAATCATGTTGATAACCCCCTTGGCCGCACCGGAATTGCGCCCGGTAGAGGTGGTCAACATGGGCAGGGCGTGAAACGCGCGGTAGAGATAGGAGGAGCCGTCTACCAGTACCAGGGCGGGATCTAAGGAGGTCATGGATGCGTATAGCCTGTTATTCGGGGAGCGCGAAAGTGTAGCACGGCGGCAAATTGCGCCCCAACCACTCTCCCGGCAGAGGCGATTTATTACAAATGTGTTACCTTTAATGCCTAGAAGGTAACACTTTATGCAAATTAGCACCGCTTTAACGCAAAATTACACCGATTTAACGAGGACAGACGATCCAAGCTGTGTTACCTTACGTAACATCAAATGTAACAGGACATTTGATAAAGGGCATAGGGCCCTTAACGGAGGAACCAAGCGATGAAAAGACTTGCAAGTGCAATCTCACTGATGATTGTCAGCACGCTGGCGACTGCCGCCGATTCGCAAGCTCGTATCGACGAGTCGCTGGTACTGGCCTACAACACCAACGCAACCTCAACGGTCGTTGCTCAGGAAGAAGCAACCGTAACGGCCGAGGAAAGCAGCAAGGTCATGCAGCGCACGCTGAACGAGGTTTCCGCCTCGCTGGGCGCTGAACTGGATGCCCGCATTGCCGACCTGATGACTGCGTCAGAGTAAATAAAAGCACTGCGGTCGTGCGACCTCGCATGGCCGCCATTGTTTTTATTCAACTTATTGATTTAAAAGTTTTTTACTCAGCCTGTCGCTGACACTG
>PAKT01000046.1 GCA_002710725.1 Spongiibacteraceae bacterium | reverse complement strand
TCCGCCTGATAACCGTGTTCGAGTTTTTCAAAGGCCTCGCGGTTGTCAGAGATAAAATCGAAGGGCGAGGCATAACCGGCTACCTGCCGGTAAAGCTCCGCCGGGTGAAAATGCAGATCTTCCAGATTCGAACCGTAACCGTTGTAGTTGATGTAAATACCCAGGTTTTCGAGTTGTTCTATTTTCGCTTCGCTGAGATTCAGGGGTTTGGCGGCGGCCTGCGCACTGTTTCTGAGATTGTCACCAAAGGCACCAGTGACCGCCCATTCCGCAAACTGGCCTTTCAGGTGACCGTTTACCAGCAGACTGGTGCAGACATCGGACGCGGTATTGATCAGCGCGGTGAGTCTGTCGTGTTCGGGAATGTCGCCGGCAAAATGGTGGTCCGAGTAGAACACCTCCGCGCCCTGCTCTAACACAGCAAACAGCGCCTCTTTGTTTTTGTCCATGGAGACATCGAGTACGGTGATCTGGTCGCCCTGAGCGGCCTGCACTTGCGAAAGCAGCGCGATATCCCGCTTGACGCCCGTAATCAAGGTGCTTTCGCGAGGCTCGGCATTGCGCAGCTGAACCAGTGAACAGATGCCGTCGGCATCGCCATTAAATACATCCCAGAACGCCATTATTATTCCTGTCGCTGATAAAAAACCCGGCACAGAATAGCATAGCGGCAAGAGTCGCCCCAACTCCGAATGGGTGACCCCGGAACGGAAAAAGCCGCCCGAAGACGGCTTTTCACGTATTACTGAAGACTGCACACGAACTACTGCAGAACAATCCGCTCGCGATTCTTCTCTAGTACCCGAGCGCCCACACCCTTGACCTCAGCTAACTGCTCAATTGAGGTAAAGTTGCCGTGGGCGGCTCGCCATTTCACAATCTCCTGGGCCCTTACCTCACCAATACCATTAAGCACCTCAGCCAGCGTTGCGGCATCGGCGGTGTTGATATTGACGGTCGCGGGAACATCAGCAGCCGCCAGGCCACTGACCAGAACAAGCGAAAGGAAAAGGCGTTTCAGCCAGATAGAAAGGTTCATAACACACTCCTTTGTGTTTCAGATATAAAGATACGCTGCTCTGAGGCAGCGCCAACGCCAGTTTAGCGCTGGCCAAGCCCTGCAGCAATCTGTTTAAGCGCGTCCGGCGGCGAGTCTGCACGCGTGATCGGGCGGCCGATGACCAGGTAATCGCTACCATTACGGACGGCTTGCGCCGGTGTTGCCACACGACGCTGGTCCCCTCGCTCGCTGTCCTCAGGGCGGATGCCCGGCGTCACCAGACAAAAGTCGTTCGCGACCAGCCTGCGCAGCATGATGGTTTCCTGTGCAGAGCAAACCACCCCGTCCATACCACTGCGTTCAGCCAGCTGCGCCAGCTCACACACCTGCTCTTCAAGAGCGCGCGTTACGCCCACCTGCATCAGTTCCGCTTGCTCCATACTGGTCAACACGGTCACGGCCGTCAGCAGGGGCGCCGAGTCCTTCATGGGCTCCAGTGCTTTGCGGGCCGCCTCCATCATCCGCGGACCACCACTGGCGTGGACGTTGACCATCCAGACACCCAGCTCCGCCGCCGCCGCCACCGCCGCAGCCACTGTATTGGGGATGTCGTGAAATTTCAGATCGAGAAAAACATCGAAGCCCGAATTCACCAGAGCCTTGACCAGCACTGGTCCCTCTCGGGTAAACAGTTCCTTGCCCACTTTAACGCGGCACAATGTGGGGTCGAGCTGCTCGGCAAGACTGAGTGCGGGCGCCGACGAGGGGAAATCAAGGGCAACAATAATCGGGGACATCTCAGACAAGGCTTACTCCAGAAATAAGAAACTTTTTACGCGTGTTAATCGCCTTCGGCACCGCGAATCGGGGCCATGCGCCCCCAGTGTTTGCAGGTTGGGCACAGCCAATGCAGATGATGACCGGAAAACCCGCAGTGATCGCATTGATAAGTGGCTTTTTCCTGCAATAGCTCGGTGAGCATGGCCTGCAGAACCGTCAGGTTTTCCCGGCCGCTGTCGGTGACTTTCGGCGCCTGATAGTTGATAACCTGCAACAGTCCTCGCAAGGTGGGACGCCGCTTGAGTTGTTGTGCCAGAAACTGCTCCGCCAGCTCACTCGACTGCAGTTTGTCGATCAATTCTACCAGCTTAAGCAGCACAGAGCTGCTGGGATATTCGTCGTAACAGGCCTTCAGATAATCTGTGAACTCCTGCTCGTCATCGCGCTTGCGGTAAGCCTGATGCATCGGCTCCAGCACCTCTCCGATATAGAGACGATTCTGGGTAAACACCCGCTTCAAGGTTTTGATTGCCGTTTGTGGATGGCCGCATTCAAGCTCGATTTGGCCAAGCATCATGGTGGCGCGGACACATTGCCGGTCGTAGTGCAGCGCGAGCTTCAGATCCGCACGTGCGGTATGCAGGTCGTTTGCGGCATAGGCAAGCTCAGCCTTTTCGCAGTAGAAATGGGCGAGGCAGCGGTAGGTGTCATCGTCGACCGGAGCGCCCGAGCGCAGCCAGTTTTTCTTGGGCACCAGCTCCTTGCCGACCTCAATCGCATTATCCCACTCTTTTTCATCCTGATAGATCGCCAGCAAATGACGAAGGGCCGTGCGCCGCCAGGCCGGTGACTGCAACACCAGATCCTTGAGCATACGCTCGGCGCGATCCAGCAAGCCGGCACTGATATAGTCCTGCGCCAGCTCCATATGCACCTGATGCAACTGATCCCCGCCAAGATTGGGGCGCGCCAGAAGGTTCTGGTGAATACGGATCGCTCTGTCGACTTCGCCCTTGCGTCGCAGCAGGTTGCCAACCGCCAGATGGGTTTCAAGGGTATCGCGATTGACTTCCAGGGAGCTGACAAAGCTGTCGATGGCAACGTCAGGCTGGTCATGGAGGAGGAAATTCAGCCCCTGATAGTAGGCGGGAGCTGCGGAATCATCCCGATGCGCGTCTTCGTCGGGACGCCGCCAGCGGCCCAGGGACCAGCCGATGGCAATGGCCACTACAAGGAGCAGCACCTGACTGAATTCGGGCATAGTCGGCCTGGATTAACCGGTTTTGAGCTGGGTCAGCTCTTTTTCTGATTTCGCCAGCTTGCGGCACACCCCCTGATACTGGGCCTGCAACTGCAACAGCTTGAGGCCGCAGACAACGAGCCCGGCGATGCCGCCAACGATAAACGACAGCACCAGCCAAACGGACACGCGCAACTCCGGCAATTCCACAATCAACAGATCAAGCGGGACTCTGGCATCGTTCTCAATCGCGAACACCGCGCCGAAGACTACCAGCGCCAACAGAAATAGAACAAAGAGGATTTTTTTCAGCAGGCCCATCGCATCTACCTAAAAAAAACGGCATGGCCAGCCGACCATACCGCTTATACCCAGATTTCACCAGCTCAGTTTTTCTGGAGTCCCAAATTCACGCGTTCACGCATTTCCTTACCCGGTTTGAAATGCGGCACATGCTTGCCCGGCAGTTGAACCGTCTCGCCGGTTTTCGGGTTGCGCCCCTGACGCGGCGCCCGGTAGTGCAGCGAGAAACTGCCAAAACCACGAATCTCGATACGCTCACCAGTCGCCAGCGTTTCAGACATATGCTCCAGCATTGTCTTTACAGCCAACTCGATATCCTTGTGTGAAAGCTGGGTCTGCATCCCGGCTATCAGGTCAATCAATTCTGATTTGGTCATAGCGATATTCCATTAAGTCGCTACAAGATTAGTAGTAACTGCCCGATTTCTCAAGGTTTTTAGCAAAAGTAGCCCACATTCAGGCACAAAAAAGGGCGCCGTAGCGCCCTTTTTCAAGCAAAACTCAAGCCTGAGCCTCAGTCTTTGTCCATCTGCGCCTTGATCAGGTCGCCGATAGTGCCCGGACTGGCTGATTCAGTGCTCTGCTCGCGCAGGTTCTTGACAGCCTCTTTCTCTTCAGCGATGTCCTTGGCCTTAATAGACAGGTTGATGATGCGGTTTTTGCGGTCAACATTGATGATTTTGACCTCCAGCTCATCGCCTTCTTTAAGGGCGTTGCGGGCATCTTCAACACGGTCACGGCTGATTTCGGAGGCTTTCAGTACACCTTCGATCTCTTCAGCCAGTGTGATTACCGCTGCCTTGGCATCAACTTCCTTGACGGTACCCTTAACAATAGTGCCCTTGTCGTTCAGGTTCACATAATTGGAGAAGGGGTCGTCTTCCAGTTGCTTGACGCCCAGGGAGATACGCTCGCGCTCGGGGTCGATAGACAGGATAACCGTCTCGATCTCGTCGCCTTTCTTGAAGTTGCGTACTGCTTCTTCCCCGGTTTCGTGCCAGGAGATGTCGGACAGGTGAACCAGACCGTCGATGTTGCCTTCCAGTCCGATGAAGATACCGAAATCAGTGATCGACTTGATCGCGCCGCTGATTTTGTCGCCTTTGCTGTACGTGGCAGCAAACGCATCCCAGGGGTTCTGTTGACACTGCTTGATACCCAGAGAGATACGGCGACGCTCTTCGTCGATATCCAGAACCATAACCTGAACTTCGTCACCTACCTGTACAACCTTGGAGGGATGAATGTTCTTGTTGGTCCAATCCATTTCGGATACGTGTACCAGACCCTCAACACCCTCTTCGATTTCAGCAAAGCAGCCGTAATCGGTGAGGTTGGTAACACGGGCGTTGGTCTTGGTGCCTTCCGGGTAACGGGCAGTGATTTCCACCCAGGGATCTTCACCCAGTTGCTTGAGGCCAAGAGAAACGCGGTTGCGCTCGCGATCGAACTTCAGGATGCGAACTTCGATTTCGTCGCCGACATTGATGATTTCGCTGGGGTGCTTGATGCGCTTCCAGGCCATATCAGTGATGTGCAGCAGGCCGTCGATGCCGCCCAAGTCTACGAATGCACCGTAGTCGGTCAGGTTCTTGACGATGCCTTTGACAACCAGACCTTCCTGCAGAGAGGCCAGCAGCGCTTCGCGCTCTTCGCTGTTTACGCTCTCCATAACCGCGCGGCGAGAAACCACCACGTTGTTACGCTTCTGGTCCAGCTTGATAACCTTGAATTCCAGCTCTTTACCTTCCAGGTGGGCGGTATCGCGCACCGGGCGCACGTCTACCAGTGAACCGGGCAGGAAGGCGCGAATGGAATTGATGTCGACGGTGAAACCGCCTTTTACCTTACCGTTGATTACACCGGTAACGGATTCTTCATGAGCAAACGCAGACTCCAGATCTTTCCAGGCTTCAGCACGCTTGGCTTTTTCGCGTGACAGACGGGTTTCACCGAAACCGTCTTCTACGCTTTCCAGAGCGACCTGTACTTCATCGCCGATTTCCAGCGAGAACTCGCCAGCATCACTCAGGAATTGTGAACGGGGGATAACGCCTTCAGACTTCAGACCGGCGTGTACAGTGACCCAGTCACTGTCGATATCGATAACAACACCGGTCACGATGGATCCGGGCTGCATGTCGATGGTTTTTAAACTTTCTTCAAAAAGTTCTGCAAAGCTTTCGCTCATGTGTTGGTTACCTATGGGGCAGATTATCTGCCGACTTTTTCGCCGCACATCCAGCTTATGCGGGTCAATGGGTTCGGCCAAAGAAAGGTGCCAGCTGGAGTCACACAATCTTCGACACTGTTACTTCATCACAACTAAGGTGTTGATTTACAACTAAATCAACCCGCGCTCTCGCACGCTGGCAAGAACCCGGTCAAACACTTGCTCTATTCCCAAACCGCTGCTGTCTATAATGACGGCGTCTGCGGCGGGCTTCAGGGGGGCCACTTCCCGCTCGGAATCTCTCTTGTCCCGGGCGCGGATGTCCTCCAAAAGGGCGGCAAGGCTAACACTTTCACCTTTATTAATCAACTGGTTATAACGCCGATCCGCGCGCTCCTCGGCACTGGCCGTGAGGAAGATTTTCAGGTCGGCATCGGTAAACACCACCGTGCCCATATCGCGGCCATCGGCCACCAGTCCCGGTGCCTGCGCAAAGGCCCGCTGACGCCCCAGCAAGGCCTGGCGCACGCCCGGCAACACCGCGACCTGCGAGGCCAGCTCACCAGTGGATTCACTGCGCACCTCATCACTGACATCTTCGCCCTCGAGGATAACCGCCGTTGGCTCCCCCTCTGCTCCCGGCTCAAAGCGAACATCCAGATCCCGGGCCAGCGCCGTCAATGGCGCCTCCTGATCGAGGGGGATACCGTGTTTTACTCCGGCCAGTCCCACCAGACGGTAGAGCGCACCGCTATCGAGCAAGGCCCAGCCGAGATGCTGAGCGAGCTTTTGACAAAGTGTCCCCTTACCGGAACCACTGGGGCCGTCGACGGCAATGACCGGGGCACTCATTTGGCGGCCTCGACGCGCATGCCCACCTGAGCGGCCAGCTCCAGGAAATTGGGGAAGGAGGTCGCTACATTATCAGCGCCGCGAATATGAATGGGCTTTGATGCGCGCAATGCCGCCACCGAAAATGACATGGCAATACGGTGGTCATGGTGACACTCGATCTCGCCGCCACCGATCTGACCGCCTGCGATTTCAATACCGTCTTCCGTCGGCGTGGCCTGAATACCCAGGGCCTGCAGACCATCCGCCATCACCTGAATGCGATCACTCTCTTTGACCCTCAACTCTTCGGCGCCGCGCAATACGGTTTTGCCTTCGGCGCAGGCCGCAGCCACAAACAAGACCGGGAACTCATCAATCGCCAGCGGCACCTGATCTTCGGGTATATCGATGCCCTTGAGCTGGGCCGAGCGAACGCGGATATCCGCTACCGGCTCGCCGCCGATTTCACGACGATTTTCCAGCGTAATATCGCCGCCCATGGCCTTGAGAATATTGACCACGCCAATGCGGGTGGGGTTGATGCCCACATGCTGCAGCAGAAGCTCGGAATCCGGGGCAATACTTGCCGCCACCATAAAGAAAGCTGCCGAGGAAATATCGGCGGGTACATCTATATGCATACCCTGCAGACGCTGCCCGCCAATCACACTGGCGGTATTGCCTTTGCGCACCACCGGATAGCCGAACCCGCGCAACATGCGCTCGGTGTGATCGCGGGTGGGCGCCGGCTCGGATACCGAGGGTTCGACCGTGGGATACAGCCCCGCCAGCAGGACGCAGGATTTCACCTGGGCGCTGGCCATGGGCATATCATAGTGAATGGCCTTGAGCGCATTGCTGCCGGTAATAGTCAGCGGGGGCCGACCGCCTTCAGCGGTCTCCACCGTCACGCCCATTTCGCGCAGGGGTTTGGCAACACGCTCCATCGGGCGTTTGTTCAGGGACACATCCCCACTCATGGTGACCGAGAACTTCTGACCGGCCATCAGACCCGACAACAGCCGGATGGTGGTGCCGCTATTGCCGACATACAAGTCACCTTCGGGCGCCTTCAAACCTTCGCGGCCAACGCCGTGCACGGTCACTCGCCCATTCTCCGGGCCGTCGATCTTTACTCCCATGGCTTTGAACGCATTCAGCGTCGCAAGCGCATCTTCACCTTCGAGAAATCCATCCACGGTGGTATCGCCATCGGCAATGGCCCCCAGCATGATGGAGCGGTGAGAAATCGATTTGTCGCCGGGAACGCGAATGCTGCCGTTAACAGCACCGCCCGGCTTGGCAATAAAATCCAAGGTAATTCTCCGAAGTCGTAATACCCCTTTCCAATGGATTGGGGTGAGAAAAAGCCAAACCACCTCTGATTAACTTTACGCACCCGTCATTGCGAGCGCAGCGAAGCAATCTCGTGAAGCCTTCTGCCAACCCTAGAAGATTGCTTCGCTGCGCTCGCAATGACGGGTTAATCAGTGGCGCCTTGAGGTTTTCCCTTCACTTGATACTGCGTTAAAAAATGTTTATCGCGCGCCGCCTTCGCCCGTTCGAAAGTGGCCAGAATAGCCTCACTGTCGTCAGATTCAATAGCCCTGCGCATCTCGGCAAGGTGTTCGGTAAAGGTGTCGAGGGAATCCAGCACCGCCCCGCGATTGGCGCGCACAATGTCGTGCCACATCACCGGGTCGCCGGAGGCAATACGGGTAAAGTCGCGAAAATCACCCGCCGCGAAACGGAAAATCGCCTGAGCCGAGCCGCTTTGGGCCAGGGCGTCCACCAGACCATAAGCCAGCACATGCGGCAGGTGACTGGTCGCAGCCAGCACCACATCGTGCTCGGCCACATCCATATCCACCACTTCCGCGCCGGTGGCCTGCCACATGGCGCGAATGGTTTCCAGAGCATCAGTGCGGGTAGTTGGAAGCGGCGTGAGAATAACCCGGTGATCAACATACAAATCACCGGTCGAGGCCTCCACCCCGCTCTGCTCGGAGCCAGCGATAGGATGCCCCGGTACAAACTGCGCGGGAACCTCGCCAAAAATGCGCTCGGCTGCCGTGACCAGAGAGCCTTTCACGCTGGCCACATCGGTCACGATCAAGTCGGGACGCATATGGGGTTTGAGGGATTCCAGTACTTTTTCGGCCGCCAGCGTCGGCGCGGCGATCACCACCACATCCGCGTCTTTCACCGCCTCACCCAAATCCAGCGTCCAGCGGTCGATAACGCCCAGTTCCTGACCGCGAATAAGGGAGGCTTCTCGCCGCCCGGTTCCGATGACTTCGCCCACAGCATTGCGCTCTTTCAGCGCCCGCGCCAGCGAGCCGCCAATTAAACCCAAACCGACTATGACGAGACGATCAATCACAAGGCATCCAGTACGTTCGGCAACACGTCGAGAAAGCGTGCGTTTTCAGATTCCAGCCCCACCGATACCCGCAGAAAGTCAGGCATGGCATAAACACCCACCGGGCGGACAATCACACCCTTGTGGAGTAGCCCCTGATAGACCTCAGACGCATTCACGGCGACGCCATCCTTCGAAGTGCGAAAGGCGATGAAATTCCCCACCGAGGGTATCCATTCAAGACCCAGCCGGTCAAAACCTTCAGCGAGCTGCTTCAAACCCGCAGCATTGACCTCCCGGCTTTTGCGCAGATACTCAACATCGTCGAGCACAGCCACCGCCGCGGCCAAGGCCTGGGTACTGACATTAAAGGGCGCGCGTACCCGGTTCAACAGGTCGCAAATTTCCGGCGAAGAAATCGCGTACCCGACACGCAGCCCGGCCAGACCGTAGGCCTTGGAGAAGGTGCGCGTCACGATGACATTGGGGTAGCCCGCCAGATAATCCAGACCATTGGGGTAGTCCGGCTCGTCTACGTATTCCACGTAGGCTTCGTCCAGCACCACAATGACATGCTCCGGCACCTTGGCAAGAAAGGCTTCCAGCTCGGCTTTTTTCAGCCAGGTTCCGGTCGGGTTGTTAGGGTTGGCAATAAAAACAACTTTGGTATCGTCTTCAATCGCCGCCGCCATCAGGTCCAGATCGTGGCCCCAGTCTTTAGCCGGCGTCACGATAGCCCGCGCACCGCAGGCCTGCACCGCTATCGGATAGACCACAAAGGCGTGCCGGGAAAACACCGCACTCTTGCCCGGCTCCAGAAATACGCGCGCGATCAGATCGAGAATGTCGTTGGAACCGTTACCCAGGGTAATCTGCTTGGGCGACACCTTAAGGCCTTGAGACAGTTTGTTCTTGAGCTCAAAACCACTGCTGTCCGGATAGAGGTACATACCCTCAGCCGCCTTGCGGCAGGCTTCGACGGCCATTTCACTGGCGCCCAGCGGGTTTTCATTGCTGGCCAGCTTCACCACATTTTTCAGGCCCAGCTCGCGCTCAAGCTCTTCGATGGGCTTGCCCGGCTGGTAGGGTTGCAGCGCTTGAACGCCGGCGTTAGCCAAGGCGATAAAATCACAGGACATAATCAGTACCGATCAAAGTGCCGCGCGCGGGTAAGAGCCCAGCACTTTCAATAGAATGGAATGCTCTTCAATGTCTTTCAAAATGGCGCTGATCACCGGGTCATCCGCGTGGCCTTCAAACTCTATAAAGAAGACATAGGCCCAGGTCTCAGTGCGCGATGGCCGGGTATCAATCCGCGTCAGCATCACCCCGTTGCGGTGAAAGGGCTCCAGCAAACCGAACAAAGCACCAGGCTTGTTGCGAGTGGAAACCACAATCGAGGTCTTGTCATTGCCGCTACCGGGAACACTTTCCCGGCCGATAATCAAAAAGCGGGTGGTATTGTCGGCACGGTCCTCAATATTCGAGGCCAGCTTGGACAGGGAATACTGCTGCGCTGCCATATCACCGGCTACGGCCACAATGCCGGGCTCAGCCGCCGCCATGCGCGCGGCTTCCGCATTACTGCTGACCGCTATACGCTCTACGTGCGGGAAATTCTGATCAAGCCAGTTGCGACTCTGGGCCAGCGCCTGCTGGTGAGCACAGATACTTTTAATATTGTCGCTGCTGGTACCCTCGTCGACGAGCAGGTGCAGGCGTATGCGCAGCTCCACCTCACCACAGATTTTCAGCGGCGAATTGATAAAGTTGTCCAGCGTATGGGCAACCATGCCTTCGGTGGAGTTTTCCACCGGCACCACGCCATAGTTGCACTGTTCGGACTCCACTGCCGCAAACACCGCCTCGATGGTCGGCTGGGAAATACCGATCACTGCATGGCCAAAATGCTTTAAGGCCGCAGCCTGGGTGAAGGTGCCTTCCGGCCCCAGATAAGCCACTTCCATCGGCTTTTCCAGCGCCAGACAGGCGGACATGATCTCGCGGAAGATATAGGCTACCGCGTCATCAGCCAGCGGACCCTGGTTGACCTCACGGATGCGCGCCAGCACCTGGGCTTCGCGTTCCGGGCGATAAAACAACAGCTGCTGGGTACTGCTTTTATCCGCGTCCGATTCAAATTGTTGCGCCTGTTCAAAGGCCCGGGTTTTCACCCGCGCCACTTCCTGGGCACAACCCGCCCGCCGATTCAGCAATGCGTGAATTTCTGAATCGATGGTATCAATCTGCTGACGCAGTTTATTCAGCTCGGACTGCTCATCCATAAACCGTTACCCATTCGCCTCGGCAAAGGCTTTCATATACGCAATAAGGGCATCAACCGCCTCTTCCGGCACGGCATTGTAAATACTGGCGCGCATACCACCTACGCTGCGATGACCTTTCAGGTTCAGCAAGCCAGCCTCTTCAGCACCGGCCAGAAAGGCCTTGTCCAGACTGGCATCTTTCAGGGTGAAAGGCACATTCATCAAGCTGCGGCTGGCCACTTCAACCGGGTTGGCATAAAAACCGCTGTTGTCGATGTAACCGTAGAGCTTCTCCGCCTTGCGACGGTTCAGCGCTTCCATCGCCTTCAGGCCGCCCTGCTTTTTCAGCCACTTGAACACCAGCCCGGCCAGATAGATGCCCATGGTCGGCGGTGTGTTGTACATGGATTCATTCTCGGCGGCGACCTGATAGTCCATGCCCACCGGACACAGCGGGTGAGCTTTGCCCAGCAGATCCTTGCGTACAATCACAATGGTCAGGCCCGCCGGGCCGATATTCTTCTGGGCGCCGGCATAGATCAGGCCGAATTTGCTGACATCGATCGGGCGCGACAGGATAGTCGACGACATGTCGGCCACCAGCGGCACGTCCACATCCGGCGTCCAGAAAAATTCAACGCCGCCAATGGTCTCGTTCGGCGTGTAGTGCAGGTAGGCCGCATCCTTGCTCAGCTCCCAGCTTTCAAAGGCGGGAATGCTGGCAAAGTTGTCGTCTTCGGAGCTGGCAACGACATTGACCTCACAGTAGCGCTTGGCTTCTTTAATCGCCTTTTTCGACCACTGCCCGGTATTCACATAATCCGCGGTTTTCTTGTCGCCCAACAGGTTCAAAGGAATAGCTGAAAACTGACCGGTGGCCCCGCCCTGCACAAACAGCACGGCGTAGTCGTCAGGGATACTCAGCAATTCGCGCAGATCACTTTCCGCCGCATTGGCGATGCCCACGATTTCCGATGAGCGATGGCTCATTTCCATCACGGACAGGCCGCTGCCCTGCCAGTTCACCAGGTCGCGCTGGGCTTCTTCCAAAACGTCCAGCGGAAGGGCCGCCGGGCCTGCACAGAAATTGTATTTACGGGTCATTTTGGTCTCTATATCAGATAGTACTCATTAATCCGAAAGGGCGATCCCTCACCCCGGCCCTCTCCCAAAGGGAGAGGGAGCCCACTATTCGGCAGCGGCAGAATCCATCCCCTCTCCCTCTGGGAGAGGGTTAGGGTGAGGGAAGTTTTGGTCAGGCTTCCGGCTCGGCTATAATCTCGCCTTCTACCTCTTCATCACTTTCTTCAATACGCTCAACGCCCACCAGATTCTCACCGGCTTTGAGGCGAATCAAACGCACGCCCTGGGTGTTACGGCTCAGCACAGACACTTCATCCGTACGGGTGCGCACCAGGGTGCCCTGATCGGAGATCAGCATCAGCTCATCGCCCTCGAACACTTGCACTGCACCCACCAGCGCACCGTTGCGATCGCTGGTTGCCATGGCGATAACGCCCTGGGTGCCGCGGCCTTTGGTTGGAAATTCACTCAACTCCGAGCGTTTACCGTAACCATTCTCGGAAACCGTCAGCACGCGACCACCCTCTTTCGGGATAATCAACGAGATCATGCTGTGGCCTTCAGGCATGCGAATACCGCGAACACCTTTGGCGGTGCGCCCCATCGAGCGCACGTCGCCACCCTTAAAGCGCACGGCTTTACCGGAGCTGCTGAACAGCATGACATCACTGTCCAGACCGGTAACAGCGGTGCCCACAAGGCGATCGCCCTCTTCCAGCTCAATGGCCCGCAGACCAACGCTACGCTGACGAGAGAAATCGACCATCGGGGTTTTCTTGACGGTGCCGTTGGCGGTTGCGAAGAACAGGAAGTGATCTTCCAGATATTCGGTAATTTTCAGAATAGAGGTGATTTTCTCGTTTTCATCCAGCGGCAGCAGATTGACGATCGGCCGCCCACGGGAGTTTCGACCCGCCACCGGAATCTGGTACACCTTGATCCAGTAAACCTTGCCCAGGTTGGAGAAGCACATCAGAGTGTCATGGGTGTTGGCAATCATCAGGTGTTCGATGAAGTCTTCATCTTTCACCTGGGTTGCGCTCTTGCCCATGCCGCCGCGCTTCTGCGCCTGATAATCATCCAGGGGCTGAGTTTTGGCGTAACCGGCGTGAGAGATGGTCACCACACGGTCTTCTTCGTTGATCAGATCTTCCATAGTGAGATCCATCAACGACTCAATGATCTCAGTGCGACGCTCGTCACCGTACTCTTCTCTTACCGCTTCCAGCTCTTCGCGAATAACGGTTTTCAGTCTTTCCGGATCGCCCAGAATGGTCAGGTATTCGGCGATTTCAGCCAGTTTTTCCTGGTATTCGCTGAGCAGTTTTTCGTGCTCAAGACCGGTCAGTTTCTGCAGACGCAACTCGAGAATCGCCTGAACCTGAGCCGGTGACAGATGATACTTGTCAGCGTGCATGCCGTATTGGGCTTCGAGCTCGTCCGGGCGGCAGGCGTCTTCGCCCGCACGTTCCAGCATGGCCATCACACTGCCCGGCTCCCAGCCTTTGGCCAGCAGCGCGTCTTTCGCGTCCTGCGCCGTGGGCGAGGCTTTAATCAGCGCGATAACCTCGTCGATATTGGCAATCGCAACCGCCAGACCTTCCAGCAGATGACCGCGTTCGCGCGCCTTGCGCAGCAGGTAAATGGTGCGGCGGGTGACCACTTCCCGACGGTGACGCAGGAAGTATTCCAGCAAGCCCTTCAGGTTGATCTGCTTGGGCTGCTCGTCGACCAGCGCCACAATATTGATACCGAAAACGGTCTGCAGCTGGGTCTGGGTGTAGAGGTTATTGAGAATGACCTCGCCGCTTTCGCCGCGCTTCATCTCAATGACCACCCGCAGGCCGTCCTTGTCCGACTCGTCGCGCAGCTCGGAGATGCCTTCGATTTTCTTTTCTTTCACCAGCTCGGCGATTTTTTCAATCAACCGGGCCTTGTTCACCATATACGGCAGTTCGGTAATGATGATGGTGTCTTTGTTGGTTTTCTCGTTGGTAATTACTTCCGCCCGCGAGCGCACGTAAATGCGTCCACGCCCGGTGCGGTAGGCCTGCAGAATGCCAGCGCGACCATTGATAATGCCGGCTGTGGGAAAATCGGGCCCGGGAATGAACTCCATCAGCTCATCCACAGTAATGTCTTCGTTATCCAGCAGGGCCAGACAGCCGGTGACCACCTCATTCAGGTTGTGCGGCGGGATATTGGTCGCCATACCCACTGCAATACCCGAGGAACCGTTAATCAGCAGATTGGGGACTTTGGTGGGCATAACCGCCGGAATGGTCTCGGTGCCGTCGTAGTTGGGCACCCAATCCACGGTTTCCTTGTCCAGATCGGCAAGGATTTCATGGGAAATTTTTTGCATGCGGATTTCGGTGTAACGCATCGCCGCCGCGGAATCGCCGTCGATGGAGCCGAAGTTACCCTGCCCGTCCACCAGCATGTAGCGCAGTGAAAAGGGCTGGGCCATCCGCACGATGGTGTCATAGACCGCCGAATCGCCGTGGGGGTGGTATTTACCGATAACGTCGCCCACCACACGCGCCGACTTCTTGTAGGCCTTGTTCCAGTCGTTGTTCAGTTCGCTCATGGCGTAGAGCACACGGCGGTGTACAGGCTTCAGGCCGTCGCGCACATCCGGCAAGGCGCGCCCGACAATAACGCTCATGGCATAATCGAGGTAGGACTTCTTCAGTTCGTCCTCGATATTGACCGGCAATATTTCTTTCGCTAACTCACCCATCTACAACGGCGTCCTCAGTCTATCGAATTGTTATAGCTGTATTGGTTGTCACCCAGACACGGCAAATTCCAGATAAATAAAGCCGGAATGCAGACCGTCACAGGACGCCGCAGTCGCGCAAGGTAACTACCGGGGAAATCCCCTCGAGAGCTGGCGCCGCAGTCGACACCAGACACCGAAATCAAGTCGCCTAGAATAGCACAAGCAGCCTCGTTTCTCACAGTAAATTGCAGGCAGATACAGGCTCTTAGCTCAGATTTGGCAGCACATTGAGCGACATTGCGGTTATACTCACGGCCTTTGTCATCCACAGCACAACGGCCGCCATGCAACAGCCCGCAGATTGTCTAATTTTTGCACGATGGATCATTACCATCGACCCCTCCCAACCGGTTCTGAGCGAGCACGCACTGGCCATTCAGGGCGACAGAATCAGCGCCATTCTGCCAGCTAGCGAGGCGCGATCGCTGGAAGCTAAAAAGGTTATTGAACTGCCCGATCACGCCCTGATGCCGGGATTGATCAATACTCACGGGCATGCCGCCATGAGTCTGTTTCGGGGCCTGGCTGACGATCTGCCGCTGGACACCTGGCTGAACGAGCATATCTGGCCAGCCGAGGGCCAGTGGGTAAATGAAGATTTTGTGCGCGACGGGGTCGAGCTGGCGATGGCGGAAATGATCCGCAGCGGCACCACCACCTTTTCCGATATGTACTTCTTCCCGAATATCGCCGCCAAAACCATCAGCAAGGCCGGCATGCGCGCCCAGCTTGCCTTCCCGGTGTTCGAGTTCCCAAGTAACTGGGGGCAGAATCCGGAAGACTACATCCACAAAGGCCTGCAGGTTCACGACGACAACAAGCACAATCCGCTGATTACCGTTGCTTTTGGGCCGCACGCCCCCTATACCGTCGCCGATCCGACCATGGACAAAATTGCCACGCTGGCAGCAGAACTGCACGGTGGCGAGATCAATATTCATATTCATTTACATGAAACCGACTTTGAAGTGGAGCAGTCAGTGCAGGAACACGGCATGCGCCCCATTCAGCGCCTGGCCGAACGCGGTCTGCTCGGCCCGCGCACCCAGTGTGTGCATCTGGTCAGCCTGAACGATGAGGATATCCGCACACTGGCAGACCACAACTGCCATGCGGTGCACTGCCCCGAATCCAATATGAAATTGGCCAGCGGTTTCTCCCCCGTCCACAAAATGCTCGACGCCGGCATCAATGTGGCGCTTGGCACCGATGGCGCCGCCAGCAACAACACTCTGAACCTCTTCAGTGAGATGCGCACCGCAGCCCTGCTGGCCAAAGGCCTGAGCGGCGACGCCAGTGCCCTGCCCGACAGCCTGGCTCTGCAAATGGCCACCCTTAACGGTGCCCGCGCCATGGGACTTGACGCTGAGCTCGGCTCACTGGAAACCGGCAAACTGGCCGACCTGATTGCGGTAGACCTGTCGGCCATTGAACAGCAGCCGGTTTATGAACCCATATCACAGTTGGTCTACACCCAGGCGGGTTCCGCCGTTACCCACAGCTGGATCAATGGCCGGCTTGTGATGGACAATCGCCGCCTGACCACGCTCAATATCGATGATATTCGCGAGCGAGCCCAGTCCTGGCGCAATCAAATCGCCAAGGTCTAGCTGCGAAAAACCTGCGTAGATTAGGCCAGAACACACAAGGTAGCCCCCGATGCCCGAGGAAACCATGTCAAAGCAAAATGTAGATCCCGCTGAAATTGCCAAGTTCGAAGAGCTCGCCCACCGCTGGTGGGACCGGGAAAGCGAGTTCAAGCCCCTGCATGACATCAATCCTTTGCGCGTCAATTATATCGACGAGCGGGCAGCACTGGCCGGCAAGTCGGTTATCGACGTCGGCTGCGGCGGCGGTATTCTGGCTGAAGCCATGGCCCAGCGCGGTGCCAGCGTCACCGGGATCGATATGGGCGAAGCGCCGCTGAATGTGGCCCGCCTGCATCAACTCGAATCCGGTGTCGAGGTCGACTATCAGCAAACCACCGCCGAAGACATGGCCGCCGCCCACCCGGAAGCCTTTGACCGCGTCACCTGTCTGGAGATGCTGGAGCACGTGCCGGAACCCGGCTCCGTGGTGAAGGCCTGCGCCGATCTTTGCAAACCCGGTGGCGAACTGTTTTTCTCGACCATCAATCGCAACCCCAAGGCCTTTGCCTTTGCCGTGGTCGGCGCCGAGTATGTGTTACGCCTGCTGCCAAAAGGCACGCACGAATACGCCAAATTCATTCGCCCCTCCGAACTGGCCACCTATATTCGCGAGGCCGGGCTGGTTCTGAATGACGTGACCGGCATGACCTACAACCCGTTCACAAAACGTTACAAGCTCGGCGGCGACACTGACGTCAACTACATCGTTCACGCCAGCAAACCCGCATGATTTCAGCCCTGCTGTTTGACCTGGATGGCACGCTGATCGACACCGCGCCCGATTTCGCGCTTGTTCTCAATGGCATGCGCCGGCGACGCCAGCTCAGCGATATTCCCTTTGAGGAAATTCACGCGACTGTCTCCGAAGGCGCACGGGCTTTGGTGCAGCTTGGCTTCAACCTGAACGAGGGCGACGAGGGCTTCGAAGCCCTGCGTCAGGAGCTGCTGGACGACTATCTGCAAAACCTGTCGCAACAATCACGCCTCTACCCCGGTATGGAAGATGTGCTGAGCTGGGCCGAATCCCGCGGCGTTCCGTGGGGCATTGTCACCAACAAACCCTCGCGCTACGCCGAGCCACTGCTGCGCGACCTCAAGCTGGCCCAGCGCTGCGCCAGCCTGGTTTGCCCCGATCATGTGAAGCAACGCAAACCCCACCCTGAGCCAATCCTGCTAGCCTGTGCGCAGATGAATGCGAACGCCACTACCGCCGTTTACGTAGGCGACCACAGGCGCGACATTGAAGCGGGCAAAAACGCCGGCAGCACGACGGTTGCCTGCACCTACGGCTACATTCACCCCGGCGACCCGGCACCGAGCTGGGGCGCCGACTATACTGTTGAGACAGCCAGCGAACTGGTACCCATACTGGAGACTTTGTGATTCATACGCTTCCCGACACCTTTGAAGCCGCCCCCGACTGCCTGCAGGGCAAAAACATTCTGGTCACCGGTGCCGGTGACGGCATCGGCCGCGCCGCCGCACTGACCTACGCCAGACACGGCGCTACCGTGGTACTGCTGGGCAAAACGGTCGAGAAGCTCGAGGCCGTCTACGATGAAATCGAAGCTTCGGGCGGCCCCCAGCCAGCCATTTACCCCCTGCATCTCAACGGCGCGGTATTCAAGGATTACGAAGATCTGCGCGACACACTGGAAAAGGAATTCGGCGCCCTCCACGGCCTGCTCCACAACGCCAGCGTACTGGGTGAGCGCAAGGCGATCGGTCAGACGTCGGTGGACAGCTGGAATGAAGTGATGCAGGTCAACGTCAACGCCCAGTTTATGCTGACCCGGTCGCTGCTGCCGATCATGGATATACCGGACACCGCCTCGGTGATTTTTACGTCGTCCAGCGTCGGTCGCACCGGACGCGCCTATTGGGGCGCTTACGCCGTATCGAAATTTGCCACCGAAGGTCTGGTGCAGGTACTCGCTGACGAACTGGCCAACACCAGCAATATACGGGTGAACAGCCTGAATCCCGGTGCCACCAATACCGCCATGCGCCGCGCCGCCTATCCCGGTGAAAGCCCGGACACCAACCCCATGCCCGAAGAAATCATGCCGCTTTATCTCTACCTGATGAGCGATGCCAGCCGTGAGCAGACTGGTCTGCAGTGGAATGCTCAGAATACGTAGTATCGGAGCGCTGCTTTGATGTTGCTAACGTGCAAACAAAAAAAGCAGCAGCATTTCGAGCGTAGCTTAGGTTGAGTAATCAGCGACGACGGATCGCATCGACCGCATCGCGGATCAGCTGCGGCCCCGCATAAATAAAACCGCTGTAAATCTGCACCAGTGAAGCGCCGGCCTGAATTTTCTCGGCCGCGTCTTCACCGCACATAATACCGCCGACGCCGATAATGGGTATCTCTCCGCCCAGATACTCGGCCAGTTTTCGAATCACGGCAGTCGATTTGTCACGCACCGGAGCACCGCTTAAGCCACCGGCTTCCGCACCGTGCTCAAGGTGTTTCACCGCCTCGCGCTCAATGGTGGTGTTGGTTGCGATCACGCCATCGATACCGTGCTCCAGAAAGGCGCCGGCAACATCAGCGATATCGCTGTCGGCCATATCCGGTGCAATCTTTACCGCAAGTGGCACATAGCGACCATGCTCCTCGGCCAACTCTGCCTGCGCCGCTTTCAGCTGTGCAAGTAATTGTTTCAGCGGCTCACCAAACTGTAGATCGCGCAAGCCGGGCGTATTGGGTGAGGACAGATTAACGGTGATATAGGACGCGTGCGGGTAAACCTTGCGCATGCAGATCAGGTAATCCTCTACCGCCTGCTCGGCTGGCGTATCTTTGTTCTTGCCGATATTGATACCGAGCACGCCCGTGTAGCGAGACTTTTTAACCTGCTCGACCAGATGGTCAACGCCCAGGTTGTTAAAACCCATCCGGTTGATAATGGCCTGGGCTTCCGGCAAGCGAAACAATCGCGGCTGCGGGTTACCGGGCTGGGGCTTCGGGGTCACGGTGCCCACCTCGAGAAATCCAAAGCCCAATGCGCCAAGCCCGTCGATGTGCCTGGCATCCTTATCCAGCCCCGCGGCCAGGCCCACCGGATTGGCAAAACGGATGCCCATCACCTCCACCGGTGCTGCAATCGCCTTCGGCGCCACCATGCGCGAGAGACAGAGTTTATCGGCCAGAGAGATACCGGCCATGCCGAGGTGATGAGAGGTCTCTGTGGGAAGCGTGAACAAGATTTTCTGAAACAAGGAGTACATTGCGTTAAAAACCCGGCGTTGCAAAAAACCGGAGCAGAATATGCCCTGCCCCGGCTACTGCGTTAATGGAGTGGTGTCAGCGCCGTCTAAACAGCCGGCGAATATCCTGCTCGAGTGCATACATGCTCGGCAGGTAGAAGAGCGTGATTATACTACCGAATACAACCCCCCACAGCATCACCATGGCCAGCGGTGCAACAACGATGTTCAGGCCGAACAGACCGTAGGCGACCGGATAGAGTCCGGCGACGGTGGTGAGCGTGGTAATGAATATCGGGCGCAGGCGGGTACTGGCGGTTTGCACCAACACCTCACTGCTGATGGTGCCGTCTGAGGAACGCGCCCGGTTCAGCTGGTCAATCATGATCAGCGAATCGTTCACCAGAATACCCGCCAGCCCGGTAATCCCCGCCAGCGCAGACATACTCAACACCAGCCCCTGCAAGGCAAAAGCGATCATGACGCCAAGTATCCCCAGTGGAATGACCAGCAAAACCAACAGCGGTTGCGACACGGAATTAAACAGCAACACCAGCAGCACCAGAATGCCGGCAAGACTGAGCAGCGCCGCGCTGGCGATATTACCCAGCGCATCCTGCTGACGATCAGCCTCGCCGCCCTGAACGAAGTTCAACTGGCTATAGCGGGCACGCAAGTTCTGCTGTTCCAGATAGTTCGCCAGCTTGCGGTTGATTTCCGCGACAGAGAGACGGCTCTTATCAATATCGGCATAGACGGTCATTGTGCGCTCACCGAAGTAGTGAAACACCGTCGCCTGTGCGGGTTTGGTTTCAAAATCCGCCACGCTGCGCAAAAGTACCGGTTCACCCCGCGCATTGATCAATACCAAGCCGTAAAGCGTTTCGAGCTGACCCTGCTCGGGCTGACGGTACTGCAGGCGAAAGCGTATCCGCTCGTCAACCGTTTGCATTTCTTCCACCAGCAGGCCGTCAAAGGCAAGCCGCACAGCGCGGGTAACATCCTGCACCGTCAAACCGTAGTTGGCGAGAAGCTCGTGCTTTAGCTGAAGGTCGATGATGTCCTTGCCCCGCTTGTAGGAGGTCCATACCCGGCTGACGCCTGGCGTTTCCCGCAGGAATCGGGTCACCTGTTCGGCGGCCAGATAGCGGTCGTCGCTGTTACCCACAATATCGAGTTCGACGGCTTCACCGGTCGGCGGCGAGTTTTCCTGCGGCACCACACGCGCCAGCAGAAAATCGCGCTGGGTGACAAGAAAATCACGCATGCGCGATGCAATCTCCGTTGAGGTATGTCGGCGTTCGGATTGCCTTACCAGATAAACATCGATTAAGCCCCAGGAGGGTTGACGGCCTTCTGTGACCGAGGCCTCATTCGGCAGATCGTGGTGACCTATCGTGATCTTGCTCGCCAGAATATCCCGCTGCGGCAGCGATGCCAGCAACTCCCGCTCGAGCTGGCGCAGACGATCGCGCGTAGTATCAAACGATGTGCCCAGTGGCAGTTCAAGCTGCACGGTAATGGCATCGGTATCACCCTCCGGATACAGCTCCAAACTGAGCTTGTGATAGCTGAACAGCGCGGCAGCGCCGGCCAGCGTCAGAATCGTCAGAAAACTGATCACTCGATGGCGAAACATATGCCCCATAATCCAGATATAAGCGCGCTCCAGCGGGTTAAACCACTGTCTGGAGAGACTTTTACGTCCATCTCTCTGGCGGCCGTGCAGGGCATGGGCAATATGTGCCGGCAGCATAAGCTTGCACTCGATCAAGGAGGCAATCAGCACCATCACCACCACCGCCGGCAGCATCCACAGATACTTGCCTTCTATGCCGGACAGGAAAACCAGTGGCATAAACGCCAGCACCGTCGTGGCCGAACTGGTCAGCACCGGGGCTGCCATCACCGCCGTGCCATCCACCGCTGCCTGCAGCGGTGGTTTACCCCGTTCCGCTTCCCGGAAAATACTCTCCGCAATCACCACGGCGTCATCCACCAGCACACCCAGCATTAGAATAACGCCGGAAATACTCAATTGATTGACGGTGATATTGAACGACGGCATGAACATGAAGGTCAGCATCATCGCGGTGGGAATACCAATCACCACCCACACCGTAAAGCGGAAGGGAAAGAAGGCCAGCAAGGTCACAAACACCAGCAACATTCCCAGCAGCGCATTACTGGTGAGCATTTCCAGCATATTGCGCGCATAGCGGGTGGTATCGTTAAACACTTCCAGGGTAACCCCGGGTGGCATCAGGGCCTGCTGCTCTTTCAGAAATTCTCGCAGCTCGGCCGCCACGGCGACACCGTTAGCCTGGGTAGTCTTCTTGACCAGCAGACTGATACCGGGTTCGCCATTGGCCAGTGGCTGGGTCATCCAATCCTCGTAGTCGACGACCACATCGGCGATATCCTGCACCCGGGTGAAATTGTCGCGCCCGGAAGCCCGTACGATCACTTCGGCCACATCCTTGGGGTGCTGAAACTGCCCTACCGTCACCACATCGCGCTCGGAGGTAGTGGAATCCAGCGCGCCACCGGAATCGCGCACATTGCGCGCGGCAATTGCCTGGGTGATTTCCGCCGCATCTATCCCCAGCTGCTGCAAACGCTGCGGGTTGAGCAGAATGCGGACCTCCTTGCGGCGATAGCCAAGCCGGTCCGAGCCGGCCACACCATCCACCTGTCGCAACTCAACCTGCAGACGGCGCGCAGCACGGCGCAGCACATCTTCATCCACCTCGCCGCGAATCAGGATTTCCATAATGGGTGTGCGATCCGGGTCCTCGACGACCAGCAGCGGTTTCTCAGGCACATCGTCGGGCATCCGCGGATAGGCCCGGTCAATGGCTCGCTGCAGGTCGTCGCGAAAGACACGGTTCTGGGCGCGGGAATTATCGGGGTTTGCCTGTATCAACAGGCTCGACAGGCCCTCCATACTGGCCGAACGCAGTTTGTCCAGGCCCTCGATCTCGAGGATTTCCTCCTCCAGCGGGACCGTGACCGCCAGTTCGACATCACCAGCGGCAGCACCCGGCCAGGCCGTCGAAAGATAGAAAATGCCGGTATCAAGGGCCGGAAAACTGCTGACGACCTGGCTGCGCGTCACCATGAAGCCGCTGAGGAAAATCATTATCAACAGCAGATTGACCAGCATCGGCCGGCGGGCAAAAAAATCGACAACGGCCCTCATGGCTGCTCGCTCAGCACATCAACCGCCTTGCCGTCGGCCACCAGTTCCAGATGACTGGTAATCACCCGGTCGCCGGGGTTGAGCCCGGCCAATACCGGCAGCTCGTCACCGGCACTGGCGGCAAAACTCGGCTCTACTTCCCGCGCAATGCCATCCTCCACAATAAAGACTACGCGACGGCGATTGCGATCCACCAGATAGTTTTCGTTGACCACCAGTGTGTTGCTGCGCACCACGCCTTTCATACTCACCTGGGCCGACATGCCGGGCCGCAGTGCGCGGTCACGGTTGTTAACCGTGAGTTTCACAGGAAAATTGCCGGTATTGGGGTCCGCCTCAGAGCCCACCAACTCCACTCTGGCGTCGAATTCCCGCCCCGGCACCGCCGGTGTAAGCACTTTAGCCTCATCACCGAGCCGCAGTTGATTGACCTCGCGCTCGCTGACAAAGGTGACCACCCGCAGGGTATCGGTGACCTGCACCACCGCCAGCGGTGATCCTGCCAATACGGTTTGGCCAGGCTCAACCCGCTTCGATTCGATCACACCGTCCACGGGGCTGATAATGCGCGTCTCGCGCAGATCCTGCTCAGCCAGCGCCAGTGCCGCTTCAGCTTCTTCGACCCCAGCGCGGGATCGCTCGTAACTGGCCTCGCTGTCTTTCAGCTGCTCTCGGGACAAGGCGCCCTTGGCCATCAGATCGCGATAGCGAAAGTAGGTTTGCCGGGACTTTTCCAGCTCGGCACGCGCGCTTTCCAGGTTTGCCCTGGACTGACGCACCCGCAACTGCTGCTTGTGGTCATCCAGCTCTATCAGCAAATGTCCGGCCTGAACGTTTTCACCGTCGCGGAAATGAACCTTTTCCACAGTGCCGGAAAAATCGACGGTAATGGTGATTTCTTCGGTCGTTTCGAAGTGTCCATAGGCAGTGAAAGCCAGCTGCCAGTCGACCGGTTCGAGCTGTTCCGTGGTAACCGTCAAACGGACGGGCGCTGCCGCAGGCGGGGCCGGCGGCGCGGTCTGTTCGCAAGCGCTGAGAAAGACCACAGCCAGAAGTACAAATGAGGAGAAATTGAAGACCCCAGAGCATCGCATCTAACAGATTCCTTTTATGGAGAGCGCTAGTTTACGCGATGCCTTTCAGCTATACAGGGGTGATTAACAAGAGTTAACGAGCCGACGGAAAAACAGGCAGCTCAGGCTGCGGTGTGCAAACCGCATTCAGCGTTCTCAGCGACCTTGGTGGGGTCAAAGTAGTGCTTGCAGCTCGGCAGCTGATGCTCGTCCATATAGCGCTGCACATCGTCCGCCGTCCAGTGAAAAATGGGCGCCACCTTGAGCAGCCCGCGCGCATCCCAGGACAGGATATCCAGGCCCTTGCGAAAGTCGGTTTCTTCCTTGCGGATGCCGGTAATCCAGATCTTCGGCTTGAGCTCTTCCAGCGCGCGGGAAAAGGGCTCCAGTTTTACCTGCCGGGTAAATTCCTTGAACAGCTCCGGCGTATCGTCCGGGTGTGGAATACCGCCCATAATCGCGTTGCGACGCTCGGCGGTCATTTCCGGGGTATAAATCTGCATATTGGGCTTGAGGTCTTTCATCAGCCGCTCGGCAACCCGGTAGGCATCGGGCACGTTGTAACCGCTATCGACCCAGACAATCGGCACACTGCGGTCTACTGAGGTAACCAGATGCAGCATGACGGCCGCGTTCTGTGAAAAGCTTGTGCTCGACATCACCGGCTCGCCCAGAGACAAAGCCCAGCGGATAATGTCCTGCGGGGACTGTTCCGCCAGTTCGGCACTGATTTTGGCTAGGTCGAGGTCTTTCACGGTCATCGCTCAAAGGGTTTCCAACAGGGTGGGAACCTTAGCACAGCGAATTTTCAATTAGAAGAAAAAACTCAGTTAAAACAGTTAGTTATAATATTTTGAAATAAGGTTATAACCGTTAAAGCGACGACGCTCTGCACAACTGGCGCCAAGTCGGGAAGACGGCCCAACCTTGTCCTGTCGCCCAAGGGTCAACAACCCGGACCACCAGGGAAGGAATCGAACAGCGAGGCGCGAAAAACGCTGCGCCAACTCGCTGATCGATCAGCAAGTTGGCGTGCGGGATGGGTCAGAGGAAAAAGTCGCCGTTTTCAGCGCCCAGCTGAACCGCACCCCAGTTTCCACCAAACTTCTGCGGGTTGTTGGCCGTGTGGGCTCGGGAGGCGTGGATGTCCACAAAGGTGCGCATCAAGGCGTTGCCCTGGTAAATACCCGAGCCGCCGGCGAAGGCAAACAGCGGGTCTATACCCTCAATGCAGCGTTGCGGCACAGCCGCTGATTCCCAGCGAAACTTGATACGTTCTTCCATGGTCAACTCAGGACCGCCCTCCGCTGCTTCCAGCAGGCGATCGAAGTTGCGAAACAGCACCAGTTTAAGCTCATCCACAATGGAGTCAGCCTGAGCCAGAGCGTAGCGCGCGTGCGGATCTTCACCGGCAGACTTGCCATCGTTCTTACCCACGCGCTTAGCCGTCTTCTCGATAAAGTTATCACAAGCGCCTTTCAAGGCACCGATCGCCGCGGTGGAAACCGCGCGGACAAACATCTGGCCAAAGGGAATCTTGAACAGTGGCGCGGTGTTGACCGCATTGCCGGGGCTGTTGCAGGTAAAACCGTCGATAGCTTTGTGGGTGCGGTACTCCGGCACAAAGGCATCTTTTACCACAATCGTTTTGGAACCCGTGCCTTTCAGGCCCATCACATGCCAGTCATCGACAATCTCGTAGTCGCTGCGCGGCAACAGGAAGGTTCGCATATCGGGCGGGCCACCCGCACTGTCACCGTCTTTTGGCGGCACCATGGCACCGAGAAAAACCCAGTCGCAGTGATCGCTGCCAGAGGAAAAGCCCCACTGGCCGCTCAGCTTCAGCCCGCCATCGACGTGCTCAACCTTACCCACCGGCATATATGAAGAAGAAATCAGCACACTGTCGTCTTCACCCCACACATCCTGCGCCGCGCGATCGTCGAACAGGGCCAGCTGCCAGTTGTGAATCGCAATCACGCCCAGGCACCAGGCGCTGGACATACAGCCCTCGGCCACCGTCATCTGCACATCGTAGAAATCGTGCGGATCAAGCTCGTAGCCGCCCCACTTTTTCGGTTGCAGAATGCGAAAGAAACCGGCGTCGGCGAAATCCTTGATGGTTTCCGCCGGTACCTGCCGCGCCTGCTCGCAGGCATCAGCCCGCTCACGCAATACCGGCACGAGTTTACGTGCCGCAGCACGCACCTGTTGCTGAAGTTGAGCTTTATCTGACATCAAACAGTCCTCTTGTTACTGCTTACTGCGCTGAGCAGGCGTTTGTCGTTGGAATTCTCAGCCTTCCGGGGCCTGGAACTTGTGTCCCCAGTAACTGGGCAGGGTGCTGACCGTCGGGGTGTAACCTTCCCAATCCATCTGCAAACCGCCAGTGCCAAACTCCATGGCAAAGCCCGTGGGCGTGGCCATATAGAACGATAGCATACGGTCGTTGGTGTGGCGGCCGAGGGTGGAAACAACGGGAATACCGGCTTCATTGACCCGGTCCAGACAATAGCCCACTTCATCGACATCCTCGCGCACTTCCACCATCAGGTGAATACAGCCCACCGGGCTCTGATCCTGATACAGGGCCAGGCTGTGGTGACGCGGGTTGTTCACGTGCATGAAATTCAGCCCCATACCCGGGTCGTTGGGGTCTTCGCTGAACTTGAAGTGCATATAGTCAGTATCGCCAAAACCCAGGACATCCCGGTAAAAGGCGTGGGTTTCCTGCAGATTCGGCGCCGGCAATACCGCGTGGCCAAAGCCCATATCGCCGTTAAAACCGGTTTCGAATTCGGCGATGCCCTTGGGCGAAACAAACTTGGCGTAGTCCAGCGATGCGCCCCAATACAGCTCCAGGCCGTTGCCCGCCGGGTCTTTCAGGCTGATCAGGCCGCGCACCTGCCGAGCCTGCGCCAGCTCGGCGCTGCCTTCGGTAAATTCGACGCCGGCGCTTTGCAGACTTTCCTTGGTCGATTCAAAAGTCTCCTGGTCGGCCAGTTCCCAGCCGCAGAGCTGCAGACGGTCCTGATCGCTTTTGGTAATCATAAAGCGGAAGGGGCGCTCATCCATCTTCAGGTAAACGTTGCCGTCGTCCGGCATGTTCGGCGCGACCATCAGGCCGAGAATATTGGTGCCATAATCCAGCCACTTGGCGGGATCGGTGGATTCGATAACAACATAGCCCAGGCTACGGACATCCATGATGATTTCCTTATTGGTCTGATAATTGGCGAGTTAAAGGCTTTAGAGAGCCCTGTGTAATACCAAAAATAAAAAGCCCAGTACAGCAGGAGAATGCAGTACCGGGCTTGATCGCTACGCTATAGCCAATACCTACTGGATATCGACGACGTATTCTTTCTTCTCGTTAAACTGCTCGGGCACATCTTTCAGGTCCACGTAGAACTGGTCGTACCACTGGCGCAGTTTGTGGATCGGGCCATCGCCGTCACACAATACCGGGTTATCGACACGGGTCTTGGTGTGCCAGATATGAACGTCCTGGAAGAAGGCCGTGCGGTTTTGCTCCGTGTACTGCTGGGCAATCTCGTTGTTCTGCTCGTCGGACAGACCCGGCATCTTGCGCACGGACACACCAAAGCGCAAATCGAAGCTTTCGGTATCGATGGGCACGTGGGTAACGAGCAGCCGGCTTTCCACCAGTTGACCGTCGATTTGACCGGTCATGTAGGTATTCATGTAAGCCGGGCCGTAGTAGGTCGCGGTGGAGGTCAGCTCACCCTCTTCCGCCAGCAGCTCACTGCCACCGGTCAGCACCTGCTGATAGGTGTGCTTGTGCACGATGTTCTTGAAGGTCTTGACCGGCGCACCGTGGATCGGACCAAAGTGAGCAACATCGGCCATATTGTCCACCAGCTCGCGGGAGTTGGTCTGGATGGTCATCTTGTCCATTTGCCAGATGGTCCAGTCACCGCTGAACAGATCGTCAATTTTGGGTATAGCCTGCTCTTCAATGGGCGGGTTGCCCTCGGGATCGTACCAGACAAACAGCAGGTGATTTTCTTCACAGGTCGGGTAGGCGCCGATCACCGCCTTCGGCGGAATGCGCTTGGCATAGGGGATATCGTCACAGACGCCATCGGCGCCCCAACGCCAATCGTGGAAAGGACAGCGGATTGAATTGCCTTCGACACAGCCTTCGCTGAGATCCGCCCCCATGTGTGGGCAGTAGCCGTCGAGCACGTGAATCTGGCCATCTTCACCGCGGTAAGCGACCAGACGCGTACCAAAATAATCCAGTTTTACCGGCTTTTCGGTGTATTCGGCTGCCAATCCCAGACAGTACCAGCCTCGGGCGTAACGCTCGGGTAACTCCTTCGCCTCAATACGGTGCGGCTTGCGCGGCACCTGCGATACCTGACTCATGGCAATCTCCTTACGCTATTCACGCATATACTGAATGTAATGTAGCTTTCTACCAGCTTGGTACAAAATTCTGTCACAGGCCCCGCGCACCAAGTATCACCCAATCGGATGACCTAATTACCGCGCGTAAGGTGTTGAATAGAAAGCTGAATTTACCCGTCACACAATGAGGCAAGATAACCGTATGGGCATATTGGATCAATTTCGTCTGGATAACAAAGTTGCGCTGATCACCGGCGCCGGTCGCGGCATCGGCGCAGCCATCGCCAAGGCCTACGCAGAAGTCGGCGCCGACGTGGTTTTGGCCGCTCGCACCGAGTCACAATTACAGGAAACCGCCGCTGCCGTCGAGAGCTTTGGCCGCAAGGCTCTGATTGTGGTGACCGACGTGATGAAGCAGGATCAACTGGAGGCGCTGGTGGATAAAGCCATGAGCACCTTTGGCCGGATCGACATTCTGGTCAACAACGCTGGCGGCTTTCCACCCAAGCCCATGCTGAAAACCTCGGTTGAAGAATTCAACGCGGCTTTTCAGTTCAACGTGAGCACCGCCTTTGCTCTGTCCAAACTGGTTATCCCCAAAATGGTGGAGAGCGCCGGGGGCGGCAGCATTCTCAACATCTCTTCCATCGCCGGTCAGGAAACCTCATCCTTCTTTACCGCCTACGGCACCGCCAAAAGCGCACTGACCTTTCTCACCCGGGAAATGGCTCAGGAATTTGCCCCCAAGGTGCGCGTCAATGCCATCGCGGTCGGCTCAACCCGCACCGAGGCGCTGAAGACTGTACTGAACGACGATATTGAAAAGGCGATGGTCGATCTGACCCCGATGGGCCGCCTCGGTGAGGTCGAGGACATTGCCAGCTGCGCGGTGTATCTGGCCTCGCCGGCGGCAAGCTATCTGACCGGTGACATTATCGGTGTGAACGGTGGCCTGAACGCGCTGAACATGAAAATGCCGCGAGCCTTTGACTGAGGCTTTCGGCGGGCGGCTGGCACTCGCCACCGCCTCGCTGTCAGAGCCAGTTGCTGTCCAGCTCAGCTTCCAACACCGCCCGCATCTGAGGCGGAATGGGGGTGGGCTTTTTCGAAGCTCTATCCACGTGCACCAGCACCGCTGATGCCCGCACAGTCTGCTTGTCATTCTGGTACATCTTGCAACCGACCTTGAAGGAGGTATTGCCGATATGGATGACGGACAGATCCATGCGAACTTCAATGCCGAAAAAATTCTCGCCCAGATAATCAATCGTCTGGGACGCCATAAACCAGTTCGGCTGCTCGTCTCCCTTCTCAATAAACACATCGGTCAGAAACTCAAGGCGCGCCGTTTCAAACCACACTGCAATAGACGTGTTATTGATATGGCCGATTGCATCCGTTTCGCTGAAACGTGGCTTGAGGGGAAAACTTTTCACGCGTTAATACCTGAACTGTAAAAAAGAGGCGCTAAGGTACCCAGATAGCCGGGCAATCGCAACGCCACAGATCTGCAGCCAAGAGTCCCGGGCAGATTGTCAGACGCCCAGATCTGCCAGAGGATGAACCTTCCAAGGTGGGGTGAAGAGATCGAATACCAGAGACTGCGGTACCTCGCGCAATTGCGAGAACGCCCATTGGGGCCTGTTGTCTTTATCAAACAGTCGCGCTCTAACGCCCTCAATAAACTCCAGATCGCGGGCGCGGTTGGCGGAGACCACCATTTCCAATTTCAACGCATCGGCAAGTGCCAAGCCGGCGCCACGCTGATACTGCTCCAGCACAAGACAGGCCGTAGAGGCAGACCCTGCGGCAAAACGTCGGCCCGCCGCGTTCAGCCAGGGGTCGTCGCCATGCAGGCCGGCAAAAGCCTTTTCCACCGCCGCGGGCGAGCAGTCTTCACACAGGGATTCGATCAGATCCGAGCGGATTTTCAGGTGGGACTGAGGCAAGCGAGTATCGGATTCCACTTCAAAATCGGTGAGTGCCGCGGTCAGCATTTCAGCGTCTTGCGCTGCATCGAACTGCCATTCCAAGCGGGTCAACTGTTGAATCAAAGGCTGCTTGCGCGCGTCGGGCAGGAAGTAATCGGCCAGGCCACTGTAGAGCGCGTCACCGGCATTCAGTTTGACGCCAGTCAACGCACAGAACAGGCCGCTGCGCCCCGGCATCTGCTGCATAAACCAGGTGGCTCCCGCATCCGGGTAAAAACCGATAGTGATCTCAGGCATCGCCAGCGCGCTGCTGGGAGTCGCGATCCGGTGGCTGGCCGCCGCCAGTAAGCCAAGCCCCAGATTCATCACCACGCCACTGGCCCAGCAGGTCACCGGTTTGGGGAAATGATGCAAGCGGTAGAGCAGGCGGTAACTGCTGGCAAAAAAGTCGTCGATCTGACTGCCGTTTTCAGCGCCGCTTAGCGCCACCGTCTGCAGTTCTCGGGCATCGGCACCGGCGCAAAAGCTCTTGTCACCGCGGCCATCCAAGAGCACCGCGACGGCTTCTTCATCCTGGGCCAGCTCGTTCAACACACCGTCCAGCGCACTGACCATATGCTCACAGAGCGCATTGCGTTTTTGCGGCGCGTTAAGCGTTACCTGCGCCAGATAGCCACCGACTGCCAGCGGGTGATAGGTCAGTTCGATGGCCCTGCTCATACACTCTCCTACCTTAGCCCACCGGTCTACCCTGCCTGGCTTTCCGGGTCGTCCAGTTCCGCCGGCGCCTGTGCCCCGGCGAAGACGGCCTGCACTCGGTCGTCGCCCAACGACAGTATCTGGGTAGACTTCATATCAAATCGCGTGGCAGAG
>PAKT01000045.1 GCA_002710725.1 Spongiibacteraceae bacterium | reverse complement strand
TTCGTACCACCAGCTATTCGAATAATTGCGGATATTGCCGTTTTCAAGATCGATACCCATTACCTCGCCACCGCGATAGGCATAGGCCGTAAACAGCAGTTCACTCTCGTCGGGGCCGCGGAAGTCCTGCGGTTCCAGCATCGCAAAATAGTAAAAGTCACTGCGGTCGACCAGTTTGCGCTCATTAACGATACGCGGCTGCTCGCCACTGAGTTCGATTTCGCCCAGCCACAGTTCAGATTTAGCGGTCAGTGGAGAAACTTCCGGATAGTCGGTGCGTGTCCAGGCGAAGTGCATACTGTCTCTCGCCACCGCCGGGCCCTCGAAACAAGGTTCGCCAAGTGACACGGCGGGGTTTTCCAGACTGCGGTGCAGATACCAGAAGTCTGTATCCCAGCGCCCTTCCTCAGGATCGTCCGGATCCACCTCGCTCGGGCCGCACAACAGCAGATCGCCGTTGGCCAGGTAATGCGCGCGGGCAAAGCCGTGATGTTTGAAGTGCGCCGTCAATCGCTGCGATGAGCCGCTCGCCAGATCGTATTCGTAGACATCGCCGACCAGCGCGTCCAGGTATAGAAAGCGGCTGCCATCGCCAGACCAGGCCGGACGCACCCCGACGCCCAGTTCCGTCAGCTCGGTTATATGCGCCGGCAGCGCATCCCGGGGCGACCCCGGCTTTTCTCCGATACCCGCGGGCGAGCACGCGGCAAGGACCAGCAATGCGGAAATTAACGGTAAAACACCTAAACGCTTTGCAAAGCACTGGCCGGTATTTTTCATGACTGTTTACCTGTAGTTATTGTTGCTATACATCCTGAATCGACCCGCCGCTCCAGGCAAGCTAAAGTGCCGCCTGGCAGATTTTTGTCGCATTTTCGTTCTGCGTGTCATACAACGTAAGGTGATCACCCCAAAAGGTATCGGTATGTTGCAATTCAAGCCTGGCAAGATCACGCTATCCCATCGGTTGCTAATCAGTTACTTCACTTTATGTGCGCTGTTCTCAACGGGGAATTCCATGGCGGTTGAAGAGGCCAAGTACACGGTACTTCGAGAGGATGGCAAATTCGAGCAGAGAAAGTACGAGCCTCACATCCTTGCCGAAACCATTGTGGACGAGCAATTTGAGGAGGCCGGAAATGCAGCGTTTCAGCGGCTTTTCAGATATATAAGAGGCAACAACAAGCAAGAACAGGAAGTGTCGATGACATCACCTGTTGGACAGGAACCTATCGGTCAGAAAATCGCTATGACATCGCCGGTAGGACAGCAGGAACAGGACGGCAACTGGGTCGTTAGCTTTATGCTCCCTGCCTCATTTACTTTGGAAAACACACCAGCTCCACTTGATCCCCGTATCAGTATTCGTGAGGTTCCCGCAAGGCACGTGGCAGCGGTGCGATATTCAGGCTTCTGGAGCGAGAAGAACTATCTCAGGCACCTCAAACAACTTCAAAATTGGATCGCTACGCAGGGGCTGACGCCTGCCGGAGAGCCACATTGGGCCAGGTACGACCCACCTTTTATGCCCTGGTTTCTCCGCCGCAATGAAATCCTGATTCCCGTGGTTTCTCCGGTGCCTAGCGATTAAAGCCTTAGCACTGCCGGGCTTTACCTCTCCTAGCTTGGTGAACTATCCGTCATCTCCGTTTAATCCCAATTGGTAGACACTAGCGGCAATATTGGCAGGGCCGACCAGCTTGATTACGGCCTTTAATCCAAATAAGAAACGTCAATGTGCTTTGGTTGTGGTGATACGGTATGCGGATAAAGCTCGCGGTGGTTTGTATGTCATTAGCTATGGCGTTTTTGCCTCAGCTATCTCTGGGCGATGCGCCGTATGAAAACACCGAAAGCCGATCGCCCTGCCTGAATCACAACCCACTTAAAATGCCGTTATTTGGCGATACGCATATTCATACTCGCTACTCCCTTGACGCCAGCACTCAGGATACCCGCACCACCCCCAAACAGGCCTACGACTTTGCCCAAGGTAAAACGCTGGGAGTGCAGCCTTGGGACGAAGCAGGCAAGCCGCTGCGGAATCTGAAGCTCAATCGACCGCTGGACTTTGCCGTCGTCACTGACCACGCTGAATTATTTGGCGAAACGGCAATCTGTAATTCGCCTGACATGGAGGGGTACTCTGCCTGGCAATGCAAGCTATACCGCAATTACCCGCGCGCGGCTTTCTTTATGTTTAACTTCAAGGCCGGTTCGCGTTCGGGGCGATTGGGTTTTTGCGGTGAAGACGGCAGCCTGTGTCGGGACGCGGGCAGTGGCCCCTGGCAAGCAATGCAAAATGCGGCTGAGGAGGCCTACGACCGCTCAGAGAACTGCGAGTTTACGTCTTTTGTCGGCTATGAGTGGACGGGGCTCGGGGCCGGCGATATGGCAAATCTTCACCGCAATGTGATTTTCCGTAATGCGTCTGTTCCAGACCAGCCCTTAAGTTTTGTCGATTACCCCTCAGCCGAAGCGCTGTGGTCGGGGCTCGACAAAGAATGCCTTGAGCGGCAAGACGGCTGTGACGCCCTGATCATCCCCCACAATTCCAATCTCAGCGCGGGAAAGATGTTTTCTGTCGCTGATTTGGACGGGAACCTCGTAGCACCGGAGACACTCCGCAAAAGACAGCAGTACGAGCCGATCGTAGAAGTTATGCAGCATAAAGGCAGCTCGGAATGCTTTTTTGACGCAGGACAAACCGAAGACGAGCTGTGCGCCTTTGAGCAGCTGCCGTACAGCAGGTTTGCCGGTAAATTCTTCAGCTTACTGCAGAGACCACCCAAACCAACGGATGGATTTTTAAGAGACGTACTTAACGATGGCCTGATAGTAGAGCAGGATGCCGGCATAAACCCCTTTCAATTTGGTTTTATCGCCAGCACGGATACGCATATTGGAGCAGCGGGTGGCGTAGCCGAGGACGACTACCTCGGCCACGGTGGCGCGGGCGCGCCGGCCAGTGAAGCAACCATGCGCGGCCTGCCGGATGACATTGAGTACAACCCAGGTGGTCTTGCGGTGGTGTGGGCGGAAGAGAACTCCAGAGATGCCATATTCTCTGCGATGCGTCGCCGGGAGACTTACGGCACCAGTGGCCCGCGCATGGTGGTGCGCTTTTTTGCGGCGGAAAATCTCGATCAAAACCTCTGCGACTCTGCTAACTACGTTGCCGAGGCCTATGAAAATGGCGTCCCCATGGGCAGTGTACTCCCGCCGCTGGGCGATGATACCGAGCCGGCCTTTCTCGTTTCTGCCGCCATGGACTCCGGCACGCCTGTCAGCCAAGGCACGCCCCTACAGCAAATTCAGATTATCAAGGGCTGGATCGATCAGGACGGCAACAAGCATCAGAAGGTTCATGTGGTAGCCGGAAGCCCCGACAATGGGGCGAGTGTCGACCTCAAGTCATGCAAGCGCGAGGGGGATGGCTACAAACAGCTGTGCGAGGTCTGGAAAGATCCGGAATTCGACTCCAGCCAGCGGGCTTACTACTACGCACGCGTCGTTGAAAACCCCAGCTGTCGCTGGAGCCAGTATATTTGTGCGGCGAACCGGGTAGATTGCAGCAGTAATTCTGTTCCCGCAGGGCTGGAAGCCTGCTGTGCTGACACGCATCGCCCGGTGATTCAGGAGCGCGCCTGGACCTCACCTATCTGGTATTCGCCGGAAGGCGGCAATTGAACATATATAATAATTAATGAGCGGATGGCTTACCGGCTGGTCTCTTTCTGGTAGGGTTTGAGCGAATAATGGCTCGTTTCACGATAACTCATAACCAACAACAGGATTCGAGGCCAAAAGAATAGCCTGCTCAGGCTTCCCGGCGCCCACCAGAACAGCGCCCTGGCGAAGCACTCGACAAGAGCATTCTACCTCGCCCCAGAATAGTGGGGCCGGCGTTTTCTGCAGTGCCAGCGAAATCTCAAGCGCAGGGCTGAATCAGTCCAGCCTGACGACAAGCCTCTGCTGCAGCGCCTGGAATCAAATACTGCAATTTTTACTATAACAATAAGCTCTATTGGAGTTCCTCATGACAAAAAAGCTAACGCTGGTCATCGCGCTGCTGAACCTGCTGCCGCCTGCGGCCCTCGCCCAATCCGGATCAGGCATGCTGGAGGAAGTGGTGGTGACGGCTCGCAAGCGAGCAGAGAACATTCAGGAAACGCCGGTTGCGGTCACCGCGATCACCGGCGCCGATCTGCGCGATCGAGGCATCGTCAATACGGATGAGCTGGCCAAGTCCGTACCCAGCCTGCAGATCAACAACGGTACCACAGCGCAGATTTTTATCCGCGGTATTGGTCAGCGTTCGGGGCTGGCGCGCCAGGATCCTTCGGTGAGTGTTTATCTCGACGGCATTTTTATCCCACGCGCTGATGGGCAATTACTGGATACGGTGGATATCGAGAGCGTTCAAGTATTGCGCGGCCCCCAGGGCACGCTGTTCGGCAAAAACAATACGGGCGGTGCACTGGTATTTACCCTGGAGAAACCGGGAGAAGAGCGCGGCGGCTATGTGGAAGGCGCACTGGGCAACTACAACGCGCAGCGGATTCGCGCCGGTTACAGTTTTCCGGTGACGGATCGCTTCAGCACCCGGGTAGCATTTAACAGCAATCAACGCGACGGCTATCTGGAAGACTTGTCCGGCAATGACAACCAGTCTGTGGATCGCATGTCCGGCATTCTGCAAACCAACTGGCTGATGAGCGACAGCCTGACACTGGATACCTTTGCGTTTTTCGGGAAGATCCGGGAGCGCTACCCTTCGTATAACTGCGATATTGTTAACGAGGAAGCACTGTTTATAGAAGGTCTTTATCTGGCGTGGCCCGGTGACACCAGTATCGAAAACCTGTCCGCTTATCGCGACAACTGTGAGGCCAATAACGCAGACAATTTGCCCGATCTGACGACCAACCAAGGCAGTACCGCGCAGTTCAACAAGTACATCAACAACCTGATGATGGGCGCAACACTCAACTGGGAGATAAACGACACCCACAGCCTGAAGACCATCCTTGGTGTGCGCAATGCCTACAAGCGAGGTCCTCAAACCCAGAGTGACGAAGGTGGGCCCGGAGAATTTCAGGTGGGCTATACACTGGGTGGCGCCGACCAGGACTCCTACACCTTTGAGTTCCAGCTCAATGGCGAGTTGTTTGACGCGGCTATTGAGTACACCGCAGGTTTTTTCTGGCAGGACGAGTACAAATCCGAACGCTTTATGACCGGCGATGCGCTGGTGGGGCTGGATGCTTCGGTGCTTACATCCATTCTGGCAGGGCAGCAACCTAACAGGCCACCACCGGGCTCGGATGCCAACCGACCGATCCTCGGCGCGATTCTGCCACTGAACACGGTTCAGGATTTCGATATCGACGGACAAACGGCGGCAATCTTTGCCCAGGCCACCTGGCATATTACCGAGAATCTGGAGTTCAGCTTCGGCGGCCGCTACACAGAGGAAGAACGGGATTCTACTCTGACCACCTTTAGTGCCGACAACGCTAAAGTCGCTGCCATGATTCAGATGGCCGACCCACGCTTTACCCCGGTGGACAATGCAACGCTGCCCATACTGGGCACATTGCCCGGAGGCGGCGACCAGGCGAGAAACTCCCTTGCCATTATGCAGTTCTCCGGTGTTTGGGCGCAGGACCCTGTAGGCATTGCCAACCGGATACTCGGCTCTCGCAACGCTGCCAATGGTTTTATTAATACCCCACTGCTACCGGGCCGGGAAGACGAACGTGAAGAGACTTTTCGCGCGTTCACGCCGATGGCGTCTCTGTCCTGGTTTGTGCCGCCAGAGCTGCTCGGCGATGGCTTTTTCAATTCCATGCTGGTTTATGGCACCTGGAGTAACGGGTTTAAATCCGGGTTTCTGGAACCCAGCGGCGTGGACGGGCTGATCGCGGTAAAACCCGAGCTGCTGGAAAATCGTGAGGTCGGTTTCAAAATTGATGCGCTGCAACGTTCGCTGCGAATCAACCTCGCCTTGTATTCCATGATTTTTGAAGATATGCAGCTGATTACCGTGGATGTCGATTCGGCCAGCTCGCTGGTCGTGACCACGGATAACGCAGGCGAATCCATGATCGAAGGCGGGGAGCTGGAAATTACCTGGCTACCCTCCCCCAACTGGATGCTGAACTTTAGCTACAGCAACAATAACTACAAGTTTGAAGAGTTTATGGATCAGGATTTGGCGGCACTCGCCATTGAGGGGAGGCAGGTTTCGATAGACCGTTCGGATGAAACGTTTCCGGTCTCTCCGGAGGTTTCTGCGTCCTTCGGCATTCAGTATACGCTGCCGACGACGTGGGGGCTTTTCTCACCAAGACTGGACTTCAGCTATAAGGACGAAATTTACCTGGGCTTTGACGATGGCAGCTGGGAAGTGCGCGACACCAACCGCGACGCGGTTTACGCGCCCAGCCGCACCCTGGTCGATTTCCGCCTGAATTGGCAGAACAACGAGGGCGATCTGAATGTGGCGGCCTATATCAAAAACCTGACCGATGAACGCTATTTCATCGGTGCCGTAGCCACCGGCGATTCTATAGGGACGTTCACTCAGGCGATTGGTGAACCACGTATGTATGGCATCGAAATCCGCAAACAGCTCAATTAAGCCTGTTTGTTCGAAATGTTCGTGGTGCCCGGTGCTTGATCCCGCCGGGTGAATAGCGCAGCAAGTCATTGTGCAGTAAGGTGTTCAATACACATCCGGACAACGCTAAAAACATGAAACGTATTGAATCGCTGGAGCAATTGCGCAACCTGCTGGGAGAGCCCCACTCTCTGACGCAGCAAAAGATTTCACCGGCACTGACGCCGGAGGCTCGCGGCTTTATTGAGCAAAGCGCTTTAGTCTTTATGGCGACCGGTGGCGATGACGATGTCACCGTCTCACCCAAGGGTGACCAGCCCGGCTTTGTGCGCATTGTGGACGACAATACCCTGCTGATTCCGGAGCGCCCCGGCAACAAGCTGCTGCACGGGCTCAGCAATATCCTGCACACGGGGCGTATCGGCTTGCTGTTTGTTATGCCCGGCACCGAAGAAACCCTGCGCGTGAATGGCAGTGCGGCCTTGTATGAAGACAAAGATATTTGCGGCGAGCTGTCTGCAAACGGCAAGCCTGCCTTACTGGTGATAAAGGTCGATGTGAAGGAGTGCTTCTTTCACTGCGCCAAAGCCTTCAAACGCAGCAAGGCCTGGCAACCGGAACACTGGCCGGAGCCACAGAAAATCAAATTTGGCGAGCAAATTGCCAGAAATGCTGCAAGCGGAAAGCTCAGCCGGGCAGCGGTGGCCAAGGCGGTCGATACTGCCGTGAAAGCGGACTACAAGTTCAATTTGTAGCGGGCGCGACAGCACCCGCTTCAGTTGACCGGCTTACTTCGACTGAACCAGCGCCCGGTTCTGCTCGCCGGCTACAAAAACCACCTTGCCACCTTTATCCAGCGAATCCAGGCTTTCAGCCACCACCTCTGCCGGCGTCATCCACATCTCAGCGGGAGTCTTCGACTTGTCAAAGTCGGCAAATTCATCGCGGGCATGAAAGTCGGTATGAGTAAAACCGGGGCACAAGGCCTGAACGCGAATATTGCCGGGCTCCAGCTCCTGCTGCAGCGACTCTGAGAAACTGTTCAGGAAAAGTTTACTCGCCGCGTATACACCGCAGTCCTTCATCGGGAAGAAGGCGCCGAGCGAGGACAGGTTGATAATTGAGCCGCCGCCGGCTTCTTTCATAAAGGGGATGACGGCGCGTGTCAGCCGCAGAGTGGCCGAAATGTGCAGATCCACCATTTTCTGCTGCAGGTCAAAGTCGGTATCGACAAAGGAGCCATAGGTACCAAAGCCCGCATTGTTAACCAATATAGTCACCGGCCCCTGCTGGCGGATTTTCTCGACAACCTCGGTCAGCCCCAGTTCGGTAGTGAGGTCTTCGGCGATAACAACCGTCTCAAGACCTTGCGATTGCAGAGACTCAGCCACTTCGCTGAGCTGTTCAACCCGACGACCTACCAGAATCATCTTGCGGCAGCGCGGTGCCAGTTGACGGCAAAACTCGGCGCCCAGCCCTGATGATGCCCCGGTAACCAGAGCAATAGCTTTATCTCCCACTGGAAATCTCCCCTTGTAAAGTGATTGCGGCAGTTTACACCCTTCGCCAGATTCTGCACGGCAGTGCCGCCGGCTATGGTAAACTCGCGGCAAATAATGACGCGATGAGGCGCCCGATGGCTAAAGCCAAAAAGCAGAGTTTTGAAGAGTCACTCGCCGAACTGGAGGCCATTGTCGAACGCATGGAGTCCGGCGAACTGAGCCTTGAAGCTTCGCTGGAAGCCTTTGAAAACGGCATGAAACTCAGCCGCGACGCGCAAGCCGCACTGAGTGCCGCCGAGCTGAAGGTTCAGAAACTCACCGAGCAACAGGGTGAACTGCACCTGGACGATATGGATACCGACGCGTAACGCCATCACATGAGCCGCCCCTTTCCCGATTACCTGCGTGAGTGCCAGCAGCGCATTGACGATGCCCTGCCCCGGCTGATTGGTCAGGCTGCCTCCGAGTATTCCGAGCACGCCGCACCGCATCTGCACAAGCTGTTTGAATCCATCCATTACAGCACTCTTAACGGTGGCAAACGGGTACGCCCGGTGCTGGTGTATGCCGCCGCCCGCGCCATCAAGCCCGATTTCGAAAACGACGAAGCGCTCGATCACGTGGCCGCCGCCGTAGAATGCATTCACGCCTACTCGCTGGTGCACGACGACTTGCCCGCCATGGATGACGATGACCTGCGCCGCGGCAAGCCCACCTGCCATATTGCCTTTGATGAAGCCACGGCCATTCTCGCCGGCGATGGACTGCAGAGTATTGCGGTGGAATTGCTGGCTTCAGTGCCCAATCTGGCCGACCAGCGGCGCCTGGCCCTGATCAAAACGCTGGTCGCAGCGGCAGGCCCTCGCGGCATGGTCGGCGGTCAGGCCATTGATCTGGGTGCAGTGAATCAGTCACCCACGCTGGAAACCCTGGAAGCCATGCACCAGCTCAAAACCGGCGCCCTGCTGCGCGCCGCCGTGCGGCTCGGGGCCGAGTATGCTGGCGCCGACAGCGAGCAGCTGCGCAAGCTGGACCAGTATGGCCGCGCTATTGGCCTCGCCTTTCAGGTGCAGGACGATATTCTGGATATTGAGGCCAGCACCGAGACTCTCGGCAAAACCCAGGGCTCTGATCTGGCCCGCAACAAGCCCACCTACCCGGCCCTGCTGGGGATGGAGGGAGCCAAACAGCGCGCCCAGACCCTTTACGAGGAGGCCATGGCCGCCCTGGAGGGCTTTGACGAGCAGGCCCTGCGGCTGCGCGAGCTGGCTCGCTTTATTGTTCAGCGCGAGCATTGAGCGCCCGCCGGGGACACTCAAGATGAACTTTCAGTTACAATAGCGGCCACGCAGCTTTCTACGCGTTCACGACCCCATTCTAGACCGCATAACGGTGCTCATGTTTAAAGAAATTCCCCTACAGCGCCCCAACACGCCCCTGCTGGATCGCATCACGTCGCCTGCCGATCTCCGCGGACAGAGCGAGGAAGTGCTTACCTCGCTGGCGCGGGAGCTGCGCGAGTACCTGCTGTATACCGTTGGACGCACCGGCGGCCATTTCGGTGCCGGGCTGGGCGTGGTCGAGCTGACACTGGCCCTGCACTATGTCTATAACACCCCCGAAGACCGACTGGTGTGGGATGTAGGCCACCAGTGCTACCCCCACAAGATTATTACCGGCCGCCGCGAGCAGATGCACACCATGCGTATGGCCGATGGCCTCGCGGGCTTTCCCAAACGCGCTGAAAGTGAGTACGACACCTTTGGCGTGGGCCACTCCAGCACCAGCATCAGCGCCGCGCTGGGTATGGCACTGGCCGCGCGCCAGAAGGGTGAGGACCGGCGCACGGTTGCGGTGATCGGCGACGGCGCCATGACCGCCGGCATGGCCTTTGAGGCCATCAACCACGCCGCTCATTGCCGGGCCGATATGCTGGTGGTGCTGAACGACAACCAGATGTCCATTTCCAAAAACGAGGGCGGGCTGAACACCTACTTCTCGAAAATCTGGGCGTCCAAGGTTTACAACAATATTCGCGATGGCGGCAAGGAAATTCTCGCCAAGCTGCCCGGCAACCCTAAAGATCTGGTGGCCCGGCTGGAAGAATACATGAAGGGCATGGTGGCTCCCGCGACTCTGTTTGAGGAGCTGGGCTTTAACTATATCGGCCCCATCGACGGCCACGACCTCGATGTACTGGTACCCACCATTCGCAATATGCGCGACCTCGAAGGCCCGCAGCTGCTGCATATCATTACACGCAAGGGCAAGGGCTTTGAGCCCGCCGAGAAAGACCCTATCGGTTACCACGCCATCACCAAGATCGAGCCCAAGCCCGCCCAGCCCAAACCAGTGAGCAAGCCCAAAGGCCCCAAATATCAAGCGGTGTTTGGTGACTGGCTGTGCGACACCGCCACCATCGACCAGCGTCTGGTGGGCATTACCCCGGCCATGTGCGAAGGCTCGGGCATGGTGGAATTTTCCGAACGCTTTGCCGACCGCTATTACGACGTCGCCATCGCCGAGCAGCACGCCCTGACGCTGGCGGCGGGCATGGCCTGTGAAGGCCTCAAGCCGGTAGTCGCCATCTACTCGACGTTTTTACAACGCGGTTACGACCAGTTGATTCACGACATTGCCCTGCAGAATCTCGACGTGACCTTCGGTATTGACCGCGCCGGTCTGGTCGGAGAAGACGGCCCGACCCACGCCGGCGCCTTTGATCTCAGCTTTCTGCGCTGCGTGCCGAATATGCTGGTCATGGCGCCGTCGGACGAAAACGAAACCCGGCAACTGCTCTATACCGGCTACTGCCACAACGGCCCGGCGGCCATCCGCTATCCACGCGGCACCGGCCCCGGCGCTTTGATAGAACGGGAAATGCGCGAACTGCCGATTGGCAAAGGCGTGATGAAACGCGACGGCCGAAGCGTTGCCATTCTCAACTTCGGCACACTGCTGTCTGCTGCGATGGACGCCGCCGAGCAGCTGGACGCCAGTGTGGCGGATATGCGCTTTGTGAAACCGCTGGATGAAGAGCTGATTCTGCAACTGGCCGACAGTCACGATCTGATTGTTACGCTGGAAGAAAACGCCATCGCCGGCGGTGCAGGCAGTGCCGTCAACGAATTTCTGCACAGCGTCTCACGCAGCAACCCGGTGCTGAACCTCGGCCTGCCCGATGAATTTACCGACCACGGCAATCACGGCGCCATGCTGGCCACCTGTGGGCTGGATGGTGAAGGGATTTATCGTTCGATCAGCGCGCGCCTGCAGCAAAGCGATCTGGTGGTGGCCGCCAAGCCTTAGCCAAGCTTCTTTCCCCTCACCCCAGCCCATTGACTCGCTTCGCTCGGGGCGTTGCCCCGCCGTCGGCAGCTCCGGCGCCCAAACCTTACAGGTTTGTCCCAGAGGGAGAGGGGGCGTATAAAGCTGGATGGCAGGTTCCCTCTCCCTCTGGGAGAGGGTCAGGGTAAGGGAGGTTTGCTGCTAGCCGGCAGAATGGCTAGACATAATATTTGGCGCTAGCTCAAAAACTGCAAATAGGCCGGATTATCAGTTTCTTCCTGATACGGATAGTGCAGTTGGTCGAGAAACTCACCCACCTTGCGCCGATCCTTGTCATCGATCTGCATGCCCACCAGCACCCGACCATAGGCCGAACCGTGATTGCGGTAGTGGAACAGTGAGATATTCCAGTCCTGGGGCAGGTTCTTGAGAAACTTCATCAGCGCACCGGGGCGCTCCGGAAACTCAAAACGATACAGCCGCTCATTGGTCACACTGCCCGGCGCGTGCCCACCCACCATATAGCGAATATGCAGCTTGGCCATCTCGTTATCGGTCATGTCCCACACCGGGTAACCGAGGTCTTTCAGCTCGCGCACCAAATCTTCCCGGTCATTATTTTCCGGCGAAATCTGCACCCCCACAAAGATCTGGGCGTCTTTGCTGTCACTGTAGCGATAGTTGAATTCGGTGATATTGCGCTTGCCCAGCGCAGAACAGAAGCGCTTGAAGCTGCCGGGCTTTTCCGGAATCTGCACGCTGAGAATGGCCTCCCGGCGCTCACCGATTTCGGTGCGCTCGGAGATATAGCGCAGCCGGTCAAAATTGGTGTTGGCACCACTATCGATGGCCAACAGAGTCTGACCTTCGCAGTTGTTCTGTTCGACGTATTTTTTCAGCCCCGCCAGCGCCAGTGCACCGGCCGGCTCGGCGATCGACCGGGTGTCGTCAAAGATGTCCTTGATCGCCGCGCAGATTTCATCGGTGCTGGCAGTGATCACGCCATCGATGGTTTTTTTCAGCACCCGGAAGGTTTCCTTGCCGATCTGGGCCACGGCCACACCGTCGGCAAACAGGCCGACTTCTTTCAGTGTGACCCGACGGTTGGCTTCCAGCGCCGCCTTCAGACAGGCGGCATCTTCCGGCTCAACGGCGATAACCTTCACATCCGGGCGCACATATTTGATGTAGGCCGCCACGCCCGCCGCCAGACCACCGCCGCCGACCGGCACAAACACCGCATCCAGCGGGCCGGTGTGCTGACGCAGAATTTCCATGCCGATGGTGCCCTGCCCGGCAATCACTTCCGGGTCGTCGTAGGGGTGAACGTAGGTCATCCCCTTTTCCGCAGTCAGCTTCTTGGCATAGGCAGAGGCTTCATCGTAGGCGTCACCGTGCAGAATCACCTTGCCGCCGCGTGATTTGACCGCATTCACCTTGATCAGGGGCGTAGTGCGGGGCATGACGATGGTCGCCTTTACACCCATCTTGCTGGCGGCCAGCGCCAGGCCCTGCGCGTGATTACCCGCCGAGGCGGCTACCACGCCACGGGCCAGCTCTTCCTCAGACAGGCTCGCCATCTTGTTGTAGGCGCCGCGCAACTTGAAGGAAAACACCGGCTGCAGATCTTCGCGCTTCAGCAATACCCGGTTGCCGATACGCGCGGACAGCTGCCGGGCCTCGTCAATCGGTGTCTCGATCGCCACGTCGTAGACTTTGGCTTCGAGAATTTTCTTGATATAGCGCTCTGGCACGGTAGTTCCCTGGTGCGTTCGTGTGAATGCGCAGTCTATCGTGAACCCTAACAGGCTCGCTACCCGGGGCCTGAGCTTTTATACTGCATCCTTTACCCGCGCAGGTGCCCCCATGACCCAGGACGAACTCAAGCAAGCGGTAGCCGCCGCTGCCATCGAAGAAGTAAAGCAGGCCATTCTCGACGGCGAAATCATCGGCATTGGCACCGGCTCCACCGCCAACTGTTTTATCGACCTGCTGGCCGCCTTTCGCGATGACATCAAAGGCACCGTCGCCAGCTCCGAAGCCTCCGCCGAGCGCCTGAAAAAACACGGCATTGAAGTCTTCGAGTTAAACTCGGTCGACAGCATTGCGGTTTATGTAGATGGCGCGGACGAATCCAACCACGCACTGGAACTGATCAAAGGCGGTGGCGCCGCGCTCACCCGCGAGAAAATTGTCGCCGCCGTGGCCCAGCGTTTTATCTGCATCGCCGACGAAAGCAAACTGGTAGATCAACTCGGCGCCTTCCCCCTGCCGATTGAAGTGCTGCCGATGGCGCGCAGCCACGTAGGTCGTGAAATTGTGAAGATGGGCGGCGACCCGGTTTACCGCGAAGGTGT
>PAKT01000044.1 GCA_002710725.1 Spongiibacteraceae bacterium | reverse complement strand
CCGGGGTGAGCGCCGGGTGCCGCGCATTGCACGCAGCATCAATGGCATGCCCGTGTCGGCACCTGTCAAACCGCGGGTGGAGCTGGCCAATGACAGTGACTGGGATTACATGCACGAGGTAATGGAGGATGTTGTGCATGGTCCTCGCGGTACGGCCAAAAATATTGGGAATAACCTGGACTACCGCATCGCCGGCAAAACCGGTACTGCCCAGGTAGTCAGCATCGAATCGCACGAGGACTATGACCCTGAGCAGGTGGCCAAGCGTCAGCGCGATCACGCCCTGTTTGTCGGGTTCGCACCCGCGGACAACCCAAGTATTGTTCTGGCTGTGGTTGTGGAAAATGGCGAGGCGGGCGGTCGGGTGGCTGCACCTATTGCGCGCCGTGTGTTCGATGCCTACCTGCGTCCTGAGACCCTCAAACAGCTGCCGAAGCTCAATCCCGCCACGCTCAAAGCCGCCGTAGGAAACGAAGAGGTATGAGCCACTCAGACTTCATTCGCCAGTTACCGCGCGACCACCACGCCCACGATATTCAGCGCAATATATTGCAGCGTTTGCGGCTGGATCTGACCCTGCTGGTTCTGCTGCTGACACTGACCGGCTTCGGGCTGGTGATTCTCTACAGCGCCAGCGGTGAGAGCGCCGCCATGGTGGCGCGGCAGGCACGCTACCTGCTGATTGGCTACATTGTGATGTTTGCGGTCGCCCAGGTGAACGTTGAAAGTCTGAAACGTCTGGCGCCGATCGCCTATGTGGCGGGGATTGGCCTGCTGCTGGGCGTGGCTTTTTTTGGTGACGGTGCCAAGGGTGCCCAGCGCTGGCTTTCCATCGGCGGTTTCCGTTTTCAGCCCTCCGAGGTGTTGAAACTGGTCCTGCCGATGACGCTGGCCTGGTATTACGCGATGCGGCCGCTGCCGCCGCGCTTCAGCGCGGTGATGAGCGGCCTGGTGATCCTGCTGGTGCCGGCCTTTCTGATTGCCCGCCAGCCGGATCTGGGCACTGCCATCATTATTGCCTCCTCCGGGATTTTCGTGTTGTTCCTGGCGGGCATCGGCTGGCATGTCATTGCCGCCGGCTTTGCCCTGCTGGCCGCGGCAGCCTGGCCGCTCTGGGAGTTTGTGCTGCACGACTATCAGCGCGGCCGGATATTGACCATGCTCAACCCCGAACGGGACAAGCTGGGCGCGGGCTGGAATATCATCCAGTCGCAGACGGCCATTGGCTCGGGCGGGGTTGACGGTAAGGGCTGGCTGCAGGGAACCCAGTCCCATCTGGATTTTCTGCCGGAAAGTCACACCGACTTTATCGTCGCAGTACTGGCCGAAGAATTCGGTCTGCGCGGCGTGCTGGCGCTGGTGCTGGTCTACCTGTTGCTCATTTTGCGCGGGTCCTGGATTGCGGTTCACGCAAAACATAGCTTTGGTCGCCTGTTGGCGGGGAGTATAACGCTCACTTTTTTTGTCTATGTGTTCGTGAATATGGGGATGGTGTCGGGATTGCTGCCGGTAGTTGGTGTACCCTTGCCCCTGGTCAGTCAGGGCGGCACGTCGCTGGTGACGCTGATGATTGGATTTGGCATTTTAATGAGTATTCGCGCCGACGAGCGCTTTATCCACCAGTAATCATAAAAACGGAAGGTTTCTGAACACGATGCGTAAAGCCTTGATGTCCCTCGCGCTGCTTCTGTCGCTGCCGGCAGCCTCGTGGGCGAATTATCTGGATCACGAGCAGGCAAAACCGTTTACCGACCGGATGGTTTCCGAGCACGGTTTTGAACGCAGCCGGGTCGAAGCACTGCTGGCGCAGGCTGAGCGCAAGCAAAGTATCCTGGATGCTATAGCCCGCCCGGCGGAGCGCACCCTGGAGTGGAAGGACTACCGCAGGATTTTCATTCAGGAGTCCCGAATAGAGCAGGGCGTCGAGTTCTGGCGCGAGCACCGCGACACCCTGGAGCGGGCCCATAAGGAATACGGGGTGCCGCCACAGATCATTGTTGCCATTATCGGGGTCGAAACCCGTTACGGGCGCCACAAGGGCAATTATCGAGTGCTCGATGCGCTGGCGACCCTGGGCTTTGACTACCCGCCCCGCAGCAAATTCTTTGGCAAGCAGCTGGAGGAATACCTGCTGATGACGCGCGAGCAGAGCCTGGACCCCCTTGATTTGAAGGGCTCCTACGCCGGTGCCATGGGTTTTGGTCAGTTTATTCCCAGTAGCTATCGCAGTTTTGCCGTCGATTTCGACGGCGACGGTGTTGCGGATATCGTCAACAATCCGGTCGATGCCATCGGCAGTGTCGCCAACTATTTCGCGCGGCATCACTGGCGTCAGGGCGAAGCCGTGGTGCTGGCCGCCGATGTGGCAAAGCAGCATGATGCCGAGGTGTTCGAGGCCGGTCTGAAACCAAAGTGGAGCGTGGCCCAGCTGGCTGACAAAGGGGTGCGCAGTTATGCCCAGCTCGACGGCGATGCCATGGCCAGCGCCATTCGCTTTATCGGCGACGAGGGTGAGGAGCACTGGCTGGGGCTGCACAATTTTTATGTGATTACCCGCTACAACCACAGCTCCATGTATGCGATGGCGGTGTATCAATTGAGTCAACTGGTGGCCCAGCGTTACACACAATGAAGCGGAACTTGCTGTACTGGGCTCTGGCCCTCTGTCTCGTGCTGCCGGGCTGCTCCTGGCTGAGGGATTCACCGCCGGTGCCGCCATCGGGGCCGGCTAAAGACAGTGCGCCCAGGCAGGTGCTGGACCCGGCGATGATCAACGATGCGGTGCCGCGCTGGGAACCGATCACCTCGCGCGGTAACGTCAGCCCCTATGTTGTTATGGGGCGTCGCTATGAGTTGATGACGGATTATCGCGACTACCGGGAACGGGGCATTGCGTCCTGGTATGGCACCAAGTTTCACGGACGCCTGACCTCTAACGGCGAGGTCTACGATCTCTACAAGATGACGGCCGCCCACAAAACCCTGCCCATTCCGGTTTATGTGAAAGTGACCAACCTCAATAACGGCCGCACGGCGATTGTGCGGGTCAATGACCGGGGTCCCTTCCACGGCGATCGGATCATCGACCTCTCTTACGCGGCGGCGGTTAAGCTGGGCTTCGCCGATCAGGGCACGGCGCCAGTGGAAATCAGCGTCATTGATCTGGATAATAAACAGCTCGCCAACGATCCGGCCCGCGAACGTGCGCCCGGCGCAAACTATTTTCTGCAGGTCGCGGCGTTTCAGGTAAAGGGCAGTGCCCTGCGCCTGCAGGCGGAATTGGCAGGACGGCATGAGCTGCCGGTGCATATCAGCGCTAGCAATGACTCCCCGCCTTTCCACCGTGTTCGCGTCGGCCCGTTTACCGATTATCTGGAAGCCGAGCGGGTGCGGCGGATGTTAGAGCGAGACAACTACGGGCTCGCGTCCATCGTCACCGACAACAGCAAACCCTGAAAACTTGAAACGGAAACCCATGTCCTATACCAAACGCCTTCTAGCCCTGCTGTTTATGTTGTTTCCCGTCTGGGCTGCCGCTCAGCCTTCGCTGATTCCGGCCCCGCCGCAGATCGCAGCTAAAGCCTGGATTCTGATGGATGCCGACAGCGGCGAGGTCATTACGGAACATAGGGCTGATGAGCGCCTGCCGCCCGCCAGTCTGACCAAGCTGATGACCAGTTATGTGCTGTCCTACTGGCTGGAAAATGGTCAGGTAACGAACGACGATATCGTTACAATCAGCAAAAACGCCTGGGCTCAGAATCCCATATTCAAGGGGTCGTCCCTGATGTGGCTTGAAGTCGGAAAGCAGGTCTCACTGGGTGAGCTGCATCGCGGTATTGTGGTGTCGTCAGGCAATGACGCTACCGTGGCCGTTGCCGAATATATCGCCGGCAGTGAGAAATCCTTTGCCGAGGTGATGAACCAGCATGCCTACCAGCTGGGCATGGAAAACACCCATTTCACGAATTCCCACGGTCTGCCCCACGAAGATCAGTACTCGTCAGCCAGGGACATGGCGCTGCTCGCCAAGGCTATACTGGAATACCCGGCGGAATACGCGCTCTACAGCGAAAAAGAGTTTACTTACAACGGGATTCGCCAAACCAACCGCAACCGCCTCCTGTGGAGCGACCCGAGTGTTGATGGCTTGAAGACCGGGCACACTGAGGCGTCCGGCTATTGTCTGGTAGCCTCTGCAGAGCGTGAAGGTATGCGCTTGATTTCCGTGGTGATGGGGACCAAAAGTGAGTCTGCGAGAGAGCGAGAAACGCAGCGTCTGCTGGCCTATGGCTTCCGCTTCTTCGAAACTCACCACCTCTACACCTCCGGTACCGAGCTGAGCACGAGTCGGGTCTGGAAGGGCGCCGCAGACTCCGTCAGCCTGGGTGTGAAAGATGAGGTGCACCTGACTATTCCCCGCGGCAAGCACAAGGAACTGGAAGCGGCGCTCAGCGTCGATGAGGTGCTGACGGCCCCGATTAGCGAAGGTCAGGAATACGGTGAGCTGGTCGTGTCGCTGGACGGTGAGGAGCTGGTCCGCACCCCGCTGGTGGCATTGCAGAGCGTCGAGGAGGGCGGCATCCTGAAACGCCTGTGGGACGCCATTGTCTTGTTTGTTCTTAATTTGATTGGCCGCTGATGACTGAGCCCGAAGCCCCGAAAATTGAATTCCCCTGCGCCTACCCTATCAAGGTGATGGGCGATGCCAAGCCGGATTTCAGCGATCTGGTAGTCAAGGTGATGAGTGAGTTCTGTGGGCCCATCGACCCGCGGGATATCAGTGTCAAACTGAGTCGAACCGGAAAATGGTCCTCGGTGTCGGTCACGATTACGGCGACCGGCGAGCGCCAGCTGCAGGCCATTTTCGAGGCGCTCAAGGCCACCGGCCGCGTTCAGATGGTGCTGTGATGGCGACGCCCGCCACGCTTACCGTGCGCTGGCTGGGCCAGAGCGAGTACGAACCGACCTGGCGCGCGATGCAGGATTATACCTCAAGCCGAGGCTCCGACAGCGCCGACGAGCTGTGGCTGCTGGAACACCCCGCAGTATTTACCCAGGGTCAGGCGGGCAAAGCCGAACACCTGCTGGCCCCCGGTGATATCCCAGTGGTGCAGGTGGATCGGGGTGGCCAGGTCACCTATCACGGCCCGGGCCAGCTGGTCGGCTATGTGCTGCTCGATCTGAAACGGCTCGGTATCGGCGTGCGGGCGCTGGTCACGGCCATCGAAGAAAGCGTTGTTGCTGTGCTGGGCGAATACGGTGTCAGTGCGGCACCCCGCGCCGATGCGCCCGGTGTCTACCTTGAAAATGGCGCCAAAATCGCGCAAGTGGGCTTGAGAGTGCGCCGCGGATGCAGCTTTCACGGCCTCAGTCTCAATCTGGATATGGACCTGAGCGCGTTCCAGCGCATCAATCCCTGTGGTCACGCCGGCATGGCAGTGACCGATCTCGCCACTACTCTGGAGCAAGCGGTTGATCTGGCTCGCGTTGGCATGCGTCTGGCTGAGATATTTCGGGAGGCCTTGGGTTATTCTGCCTGTGATCACGTGTACAATGCGGGGTTTCCCTGTAGTTCGAGGTAAGTCATGACTGAGCAAACCGACAATACACCGGCAGCCAAACGCGCTCGGGGTCGGGCTGCGCAGCGCCCGGTGGTTCAGGGCGAGAAGCTTCGCGGTGCGGAGAAAGTGGCGCGGATTCCGGTCAAGGTCATTCCCACCACCGAATTGCCCGTCAAGCCCGACTGGCTGCGCGTGCGGATTCCCGCCAGCCCGGAAGTGGGCCGCATCAAGAATGTCCTGCGCAAGCACAAACTGGCCTCGGTCTGTGAAGAGGCCCAGTGCCCGAACCTCGGTGAATGCTTCAGCGGTGGTACCGCCACTTTTATGATCATGGGTGAAATCTGCACCCGCCGCTGCCCCTTCTGCGACGTTGCCCACGGTCGTCCCAATGCTCTCGACGAGAATGAGCCACGCGAACTGGCGGAAGCGATCGCGGAAATGCAGCTCAAATATGTAGTGATCACCTCGGTCGACCGCGACGATCTGAAAGACGGCGGCGCCGAGCATTTTGCCCAGTGCATTCGCGAAACCCGTGCTCGCTCGGAAGGCATCCGTATAGAAGTGCTGGTGCCCGATTTTCGCGGTCGTATGGATATCGCGCTGGATATTCTGGCGGCAGAGCCCCCTGATGTGTTTAACCACAATCTGGAATCGGTGCCGAGCCTGTACCGCAAGATTCGCCCCGGTTCTGACTATCAGTGGTCACTGGATTTGCTCAAACGCTACAAAGAACGTCGTCCGGAAGTGCTCACAAAATCCGGCCTGATGCTTGGCCTCGGTGAGACCCGTGATGAATTGATTCAGGTTATGCACGATATGCGTGAACACGATATCGATATGATTACGCTCGGTCAGTACCTGCAGCCCAGTCGCGACCACTTGCCGGTCGATCGTTTTGTGCACCCGGATGAATTCGATGAATTCGCCGAAATTGCCAGAGAGCTGGGTTTCAAAAGCGTTGCCAGCGGCCCTCTGGTGCGCTCGTCATACCACGCCGATAAGCAGGTCGATCTCAGCTTGCTGAAATAAGTTTGCGGTGCCAACGCTCGCCTGCGCCGCAGGCGAGCCCCATCTTTTTTGCTTTTTCAGGATTTTCGTCATGAACCCCGAACAATTGCTGGACGCCCTGCGTGCCGGTCCTGTCGCCTTTAGTGAGGTCATGCAGGTGATCGATGAGCATTACGTGTTTACGCCCACCGCTTTTCGCAATGGCGACGTGCAAAACGAGGCGGGCAGTAACAATGGCTCATGCAAAATTTTTGCCTTCGCCCAATTGCACGGCCTCGATGAAGCGGCAACGCTGAACGCGTTCGGTGATTTTTACACTCAGGACGTGCTGCAAAATCCTGCTGGCGATGACCATGCGAATATCCGGAATTTTATGCGCAGTGGTTGGCAGGGCATTGTTTTTAGTGAAAATGCCTTGAACACTCTGTAGTTATTTCACAACAGCGATAAATGCAAGAAACGCCGTTTTATACGGCGTTTTTGCGTTTTGGCGGCAGCCCTTTCATTTATCCGTACAAACCAAAAAAAGCCCTAAAAGCGCGACCCTTTCACAAAGTCGCCAATCTTCTGTCACAAGCCTGTGCAGTATTCACAGGAACCGCTCAGACCGTCTGGCAATCAAATGCTTTCAAAGTACGCTTTGTTTTATCTGCTTGTAGAAAACATTCTGTAAGGAGAAACAATGGCAAACTGGATTACGAGTGGGCGCTGCCTGTTACTGCTGGTGGTTGTTCTGTTGATCTACTTTGGCAGTCCGGCCATGCAACTGTTCAACGCGCTGCTGGTGGTGGTGATGATCAGCCTTGACGGGCTAGATGGCTATATCGCGCGCAAACGCGGTGAAGAGTCGGTGTTTGGTGCCACCTTTGATATAGCTGCCGATCGCATGGTGGAAAATGTGATGTGGGTGGTGCTGGCCCATGTCGGCTTGATTCCGGTGTGGGTGCCCCTGTTGTTTATTGCCCGCGGTGAGCTGGTTGACGCCATCCGCAGTCACGGCGCCGCTCAGGGCACAGCGGCCTTTGATATGCTGCGCAGCCCGCTGGCCAAGGTCATTGTCGGCGGGCGTTTTATGCGGGCATTTTACGCGGTCGTCAAAGCAACAACTTTTACCTGGGTAATCTTCTGGAGCGGTGTGGCCTCGCTGTCGCCTCCGTTCTGGGCCAGCTGGTCCGACCTGATCGGGGTGATTTCTCAAACCCTGATAGTGAGCTCGGCAGCCCTGTGTATCCTGCGCGGAGCCCCTGTTGTGATTGAGTTTGTTGCAGCCCGCAATGAACACAATGAAGATCAGGAGGACTCGCGTGAAGCTGGTGCTGTTTGATATCGACGGCACACTGGTAGCAAAACCGGGCAGTGAGCTGCGTTTCTTCCACTACTTGCGCGAACGCCGGCTGCTGGGGGTGCAAAACTATCTGTCCGCGGGTCTGTTTACCCTGCTGTGCCTGCCGCGCTACGGGCACCATGTGCTGCGCAAAAACAAGGCCTGGCTGAGCGGCATGAATAAGGCGGAGATCGCGAGCCACGCCGAGCAGTTTGTCAGCGAGGAGCTGGTGCAGCACCTGATCGGCGACAGCGTTCGGCGTTTGCGCAGCCACCGTCAGGCGGGCGACTGTGTTGTCCTGTTATCGGGCACCCCTCAGTTTATTGCGGATCCGCTGGCGCGTTACTTGGGCGCTGAGTTTGCGGTGGCGGCGCGCTGCGCCGACGACGGGAATCGCTTTCTGGCGCGCCCGCCAGTGCGTCATCCCCTGGGGCGCAGCAAAATAACCGCCGCAAGGCAGATAGCCGAGCGTTGTGGTTTGCCGCTGTCACAAGCTACTGCTTACGGCGATTCCTGGAGTGATTCGCTGTTGTTCGGCGAGGTAGAGCAGTCAATAGCCATTCGGCCCGATCGCCGATTGCGCCAGTTAGCCCAGCGGAAGGGTTGGGAAATAGTCGTAAGTTAACGCTGCACAGGCAGTGTAAGGAGAGCGAAATGAAGACTTGGAAGGTGGTGTGTGCAGCGCTGGTTTTGACTCTGCCGATAGCGGGGCAGGCCGCGTCGATTGCGGAAGATCCGGTGGCGCGTCTCGACAGTATCGTCAATCTGAATAAAGGCCAGGAAGAGGAAATTGAAACTCTGCTTGCTGAGTCCGAGGGTAAAACCAAACAGCTGAGCAGGAAAATACAGGCGCTGAAAATTCGGCTTGGGCAGGAAATTGCCCCGGATTTCAATGAGCAGTCGATTCGGCAGCAGTCAAAACAGCTGGGCGAGTTGAGCGGTGAATTGACCGCCGAAACGGCACTGCTGCAGGCCAGGATTCAGACGGTGTTGACCGAAGATCAGCGCGCGATCCTGCTTAAGCGCGCCCAGCAAATGCAGCCTCAGGCCGACTCGCCAAAGCATTCCCAGTAGCTGGCACTTCTTGGGTACCAAGCCGGTAACTTACTGTTGGGCAAGGTGCTCCTCGTGCAGGGCCGTAAGGAAATATTCCAGCGCGTAAATCACCTGCAGGCTGCGCCGTGAATACCAGAGCTCGAAGGCGTGCTGGGCGTAGGGAAGTTCCGCAAAGCCCACGCGAACGCCGGGTGTTTCGCGTAGCGCTTTGTAGAGCGCATGCGATTCCTCTACCGGGGCCAGGGTGTCGCCGTCGCCGTGTATCAGCAGCATGGGTGGCGCCTGTTCACTGACGTGAAACAGGGGGGAGGCCTGCTGCCAGCGCTCCGGCTCGTCGCTGAGCATACATTTCAGCACCCGTTTGCCAACCAGATCTTCCAGCCCTTTGTGGCGCCGCTGGCTGAGGCTGTTGGTGAAATCATAGATGCCGTAAAAGGGCACTGCGCCCTGCACCCGGGTATCTTCGGCTTCGAAACCGGGCTGGAAGGCCGGTTCATTGGCCGACAGGGCGAGTAGGGCAGAAAGATGCCCGCCTGCAGAGCCGCCGGTTGCGACAATGAAATTCGGGTCGCCACCGTAGTCGGCGATATGATGTTTCACCCACACCAGTGCCCGTTTGCAGTCGATAATGTGATCCGGGAAGGTGGCGCCCGGGCTGAGCCGGTATTGCACCGTTACGCACACCCAGCCTCGGCTGGCGAGCTGGCCCATCAAGGGCAGGGCCTGTTGATCTTTATTGCCGATAACCCAGGCACCGCCGTGAATCTGCAGCAATACCGGCGCATTTGGTGGCAGGTTTTCCTGGTGAAAAATATCGAGCTTCAGCGAGCGCCCATCCTGCTCGTGATAGGTTACATTGCGCACTCGCCGAACCCCCGGCACTTTAAAGGCAAAGGGGTTGATCAGTTCGGACAGCTCCGGGCGCTCGGGAATGTCGCGCCGGCGCTGCGGAGGGATTGCGTCGATAAAGTCCTCACCGAGAATCTGCCGTGCCGCTCCCAGCACTTCGTTGCGGGCGCCATCGGCCTGGGAATAAAACTGGGCCAGTGCCAGCCAGGAAGCACCGGCGATTAACACGGCGGAGGCGTCCAGCAGGCCATATAGGCCGCCGCTCGCAATCAGGCCGATGGTGATAAGGAATTCTATAACGATAAAGTGCAGCGGCAGCTCGCCTACCAGCAGTCCAAAGGTAAAGCTGACCACGCCGAACATTTCGGGTTTGCCGCGCCAGGGGTGATAGCAATTCCAGGCAAGCCAGGCCCAAAACAGGGATAGGATCAGCATACTGCCACTCTTGTTGTTATTCGTTAATAAGTTGTTGGTTGTCGGTGAAAGGCCAGTATCCTCGAGGGTTACCGGCGTTTCACATCACGGTACAAGGTATTCACTCATGGGTATACAGTCAATCTTGTCGAAGTCGATAAAGCGGGCGCAGCTCTCCATCATGATTTTTTCCCGTTCCTGCTGGAGTTCGGGTTTGCCCTGCGCATCGTAAAAGGCTTCGCGGCCATGTATCGCGGCCTCTGGAAAGTTCTCTTCCACAATGGCGTCGATCGGCGGTGCGTTGTCCGTTAGTGCGCGCGCCACGACATTCTGGCGGTAGCCAAAGGTGGATTGAGTCTCAATGGCGATGTCCGTGTGGCTGCCATGCCAGATATCAATCCATTCGTTAAAACTCAGGCGCTCGGGCTTTTGCAGAAACACCACCTGATTCATGCCGGCGGTGCGCTCGCCTGGCGCAGGAATATGGGTGGTGTTAACCAGCGGCTCGGATTCGGTTACCAGATAAGCGCAGAATTGCTTGCAATGATCTCCGAGAATGCTTTCTACGCCTTTGCGGTAAATGGCGCTGTCCAGCCAGATCGAGAGAATTGCGTCCGCGGCGGGTTTCATGCTTTCCAGACGATAGCCGGCTGCAGCATCGACGTCCGAATCCGATGCGCACAAGCGTATTGGCTGAGGCGTTTCAGCTCTGAGTTCGGCGCTGGCCTTATTGCGCAAGAGCTCTCGAAACTCGTCGGCTGAAGTCGAGTCCTCTTTCCACAGCAAGTAAATGATCTTTTCCATGTTGTTGTCTCTGTAGTGGGCAAGCTGTGCGACAGCGTAGCTCAATCCACGCCGTCCTGACACCGCACAAACACGTGATAGCCAGCTGTCCGTCGATTTAACGCCCTTGGTTTAAATCTATGAATTTTCTGTTGTGAGCGCTGGCTGTATTCGGTGTCACGTCAATACACTTTTTGTAGTGAATGCTTCAGTTGTGCGTGCTGTCACATCAAGTAAGCAGTGTAAATATTTACTGAAACTTGAAGCACGGGACCGCGTCCCAACCCGTAAGTACAGGCATTACCAGAAGCAAAAGGAGGAGCATATGTTTGTTAAGAAAACGCTGGTTGTAAGTTTACTTGCAGGTAGTGGCCTGGCGATTGCGCAGGGCCCGGTGGGGACTGGTAGTTTGCCTGGTGGGCTTGGTGAAACGCTGCCGCTGAGTGTGACTGGTCAGTCGTCGCTTGAAATCGAACCTCTGACCAGTGCGGCAACGCCGGACGGTAACGCCGGTGCGAATTTCAGTGTTTCAGAGTTTCTGTCGGGTTCTGTGTTTACTGACGCCAATTCACGGTCACTGCCGGGCTTGGGGCAGCAGACCGCTGACTTCGTCCAGAGTCAGGGCGGCGGTGATGGCGGAAGTGAGCCCTCTGCGCCATCGGCTCCGGAGCAGCCGGCCGCGCCCGATAACCCCGTGGCAATGAGCGGAGGGGATATGGATAGCGATTCGGCACCGGGCCCTGAGGACTTTGTAAGCGCCGCGTCGAATAGCGAGCCACCCACGCAGGACGATCTGGAAAATCGGGCGTCTGCCACCCAAACCCAGCTGATGGGGGCGGAGGACACCGTAGCGAGTGCAGAGTCGCCTGAGGCGCCTTCAGATTCTGCGGCACCCTCGGCACCCGAGGGCGGGAATGATGGCGAAGCGCCCTCTCAGCCGCAGCAACCTGCCTTTCCCCCTGAGGGAGGCGGCGCGCCTGAGGCTGATGGTTTTCAGGTAGCGTTTGGTGTGCCCTCAGATGCTGAAGAGCAGTCGCCACTGCCGCAGCCCTTTGCCCTGTCGGAGATTGTGAATGTCACCGTCACTCTGGAAGCTGAGAACCCTTCAGATTCCGGCGGCGGTGCGCCGCAGGCGCCTTCAGCACCTGAATCAGGTGAGGCCCCGGCATTACCGGTAGGCCCTGAGGACGCCCCTGCGGCCTGATTGTCCCGGCAATCCAAACCAGCGGTTTAATGAATTAATCCCGCTGTAGCATTTCTCCCAGCCCGCCCTTTGTCGGCGGGCTTTTCGTGTAAGCTCTCCTGAAACCCGGTGGCTCAGGAAGGTTTACGGTGAATAACGAACTAACCCGGCGTTCGATCTTGGCGGGGCTCGCGGCGGCCCCCCTCAGTGCTTCGGCACTGACAGCAGGTTCCGTGCGCAGCTGGTTTGCCAGCGTCGACGTCATTGTGGTGGGCTCCGGGGTCGCCGGCACCTCTGCGGCTATTGAGGCCTGCGCCGCAGGCGGCTCGGTACTGGTACTGGAAATGCTGCCAAAACTTGGCGGTTCCTCGGCGAT
>PAKT01000043.1 GCA_002710725.1 Spongiibacteraceae bacterium | reverse complement strand
GGGCGGCAATGCGCTCCGGTCGCGCCTTGGTGGTTGGCTTGACTGAAATCACACCGCAGTACTCCGGCATATTGGCGGCAAACTCTTCGGTACCGATTTCAGCCGCCGTGCGAATAATGTCGCCCTTGTCGGCGGCGATAAGGGGGCGCAGTACAAGCTTGTCGGTTACCGCGTCAATGACCGACAGGTTGGTCAGGGTCTGGCTCGACACCTGGGCGATGGCCTCACCCGTGACCAGCGCCTGCACATTCAGCTCATCGGCGACCTTTTCCGCAGCGCGCAGCATCATGCGCTTGAGTACCACACCCATCTGCGAGTTATCGACATTTTTCAGGATTTCGCCCACCACACCCTCAAAGGGCACGGTGACAAACTTAACCCGATGCGAGGCGCCGTATTTCATCCACAGATACAGGGCCACCTCTTTGACTCCGATCTCGTGATCGCGGCCGCCCAGGTTGAAAAAACAGAAATGGGTGCGCAGGCCGCGCTTCATCATCAGGTAACTGGCCACCGGCGAGTCAAACCCCCCGGAGATCAGCGACAGCACCGGATCGAGGCTGCCCAGCGGAAAGCCGCCCAGGCCGGGGTAGCGCTGATTAACCACAAATACCTTGTCGTCGCGCACCTCTATTCGCACAACAAGCTCTGGATTGCCGAGATCCACCCCCGCAGCGTCGGTGTTCTGATTCAAGCCGCCGCCGACATAGCGCTCCACATCCAGCGACTGAAACTCGTGCTTGCCGCCGCGTTTGCAGCGCACACTGAAGCGCTTGCCCGCCAGCCTGTCGCCCCACAGCGCCAGCGTCTTCTGGTAGATATCATCGATATCCACCAGGGGGTATTCCACCACATCCATAAAATAGGCAATGCCCGGCGTGTTGCGGAGCACCTCCACAAAGGCCGCCAGCGTTTCCGGCTCCTGCCTCGCGGTGCTCACCACCATCTTGTCCCACTCCCGCAGTACCTGTACTTCAGGGTCGAGGGGCTGCAGCAGGCGCTTGAGATTGGTATGCAGCTGTTTGACGAACTGCTTGCGAACCGGACGGCTCTTGATGGTGATTTCGGGGAAAAACTTGACGATAAACTTCATGACAGCCCAGACTTGGCGGATATGCGGAGGAAAAGACGCTAGTATACACCAGCCAGTCACCAGCATCGGCCAGTGAGAGGCGCACCAAACAAGAACGCAAACCGCACCAATTTAGTGCTTTACCGCACCATTATAGTGCTAGCTAGCAATCTGGCGCCCCTTTTTCTGGCGCAAAGCGGCAAAAGCTCCCGAAATTCGGCAACGACAGGCCATTATCATCTGGCACAGCTTTTGCTTCACATGAACCCACAATCGGGGATGCTATGCGCCCCTGAACGAACGGCATATAATCGCCCACTTTCGGCCCGGCCGAGACAACCAGCTCTTATTGGAGGACAACCCGAATGTCAGAGCATACTCTGAAACTGATCAAAGACAATGAAGCCAAATGGGTCGACCTGCGCTTTACCGACACCAAGGGTAAAGAGCAGCACGTAACTCTGCCGGTTAAGGAAATCGACGACTCTTTCTTCGAAGAAGGCAAGATGTTCGACGGCTCCTCCATCTCTGGCTGGAAAGGCATCAACGAATCCGACATGATCCTGATGCCGGACGACTCAGCCTCTGTTATCGACCCTTTTACCGATGACCCCACTGTTATCGTTCGCTGTACCATCGTTGAGCCTTCCACCATGCAGGGCTACAACCGCGATCCGCGCTCCATCGCTGCCCGCGCTGAAGAGTACCTGAAGTCTACCGGTATCGCTGATGGCGCCCTGTTTGGTCCGGAGCCCGAGTTCTTCGTGTTTGACGACGTTAAATGGCACGCCGACATCAGCGGTGCTGGCTACGCCATCAGCTCTGACGAAGCCGCCTGGTCTTCCAACAAGGTTTTTGAAGACGGCAACTTCGGTCACCGTCCTGGCGTTAAAGGTGGTTACTTCCCCGTACCGCCGGTCGACAGCCTGCACGACCTGCGCGCCGCCATGTGCGACGCCATGGAAGCCATGGGTCTGGATATCGAAGTACACCACCACGAAGTCGGCACAGCCGGTCAGTGTGAAATCGGTGTTGGCCCCGCCGCTTGCGTGAAAAAAGCTGACGAAGTACAGGTTCTGAAGTACTGCGTACACAACGTCGCTCACGCCTACGGCAAAACTGCCACCTTCATGCCCAAACCTCTGGTTGGCGACAACGGCAGCGGCATGCACTGCCACATGTCTCTGAGCAAAGACGGCAAGAACCTGTTTGCCGGCGACGCTTACGGCGGTCTGTCTGAAATGGCTCTGTACTACATCGGCGGTATCATCAAGCACGCTCGCGCGCTGAACGCCTTTGCCAACCCGTCCACCAACTCCTACAAGCGTCTGGTACCCGGCTTTGAAGCCCCGGTTATGCTGGCCTACTCCGCCCGCAACCGTTCAGCTTCTATCCGTATTCCTTACGTTGCCAACCCGAAAGCACGCCGCATCGAAGTGCGCTTTGGCGATCCTTCAGCCAACCCTTACCTGATGTTCGCTGCCTTCCTGATGGCTGGCCTGGACGGCATCCAGAACAAGATCCACCCCGGCGACGCTGCCGACAAGGATCTGTACGACCTGCCCGCCGAAGAAGCTGCGGAAATCCCGACCGTTGCCTCTTCACTGGATCAGGCTCTGCAGGCTCTGGACGCAGACCGCGAGTTCCTGACCGCCGGTGGCGTATTCGACGACGACATGATCGATGCCTACATCGGTCTGAAAGCCGGCGAAGTCGAGCGCCTGAACATGACCACTCACCCGGTCGAGTTCGACATGTACTACAGCGTTTAATCGCAAACGCTCACCGAAAGCCCGGCCTAGTGCCGGGCTTTTTTTTGCCGCTCACAAATTGCACTATCACCGCTTGACGGCACCCGGCTGTCGGATGACTATAAAACAATGACAGCAACGCACACGCCACCCCGCACCCGCACCCGCACCCGCACCCGCACCCGCACCCGACTGTCGGCCCTGATTCTGCTGGCGACGATGGTGGCCGGCGCGGCCCTTGCCGACGCTAACAAGAAAGGTGACGGCACCGTTATCTATCGCTCCACCGACGAGCAGGGCCAGACGGTATTCAGCGACCAGCCCAGCCAGGGCGCTGAGCAGGTAGAGGTGAAGGAACCCAACCGCGCGCCGGCCGTAAAACCCACGCACCGGCCAGAAAAAAAGAAGACCGACACCTATGGCTCCGGCTATGAAGTGACAATAACCCACCCTGCCGACGGCGACTTTATCGCCAACGGCCTGCTCGGCACCAATGTCAGCGCCACCGTTAACCCGCCGCTGCTGCCCAAGCACCAGCTGGAATTCCTGCACAACGGCGAAAGCCTTGGCGCGGGCTCCAGCTACCAAACCCGGATAGACCGCCTCACCCCCGGCGGGCACCAGATCAGTGCCCGGGTGCTGGATCGGGACGGTAAGATTCTGGGGCAATCCGACATCACCAGCATTACAGCCCAATGGCCCGGCAGCAGATAAGCCACCACCGGCGCACCATTTAGGTGCGCCTGCGCTATACTGGAGAGCGCAACGCCTCGTTTTAGTGACCCCCCATCGTCACCCGCAGCTGCCGGCCCGGGTTGCCGCGCCCTGCCCGCCGGGCACCAACACAATCCGATGGCCCGGATATTGCTTGCAGCGGTGGGGTAGAAAGGAGTTCAAGCACCCGCATGGCACCGGATAATCTTCACCACCGCATTCTCGACAACCTGAAAACGGCCATCATTCTGGTAGAGCCGAACCTGACGGTGAGTTACCTCAACCCGGCGGCAGAAGCCCTGCTGGCGGTGTCACGCCTGCGTATGACCGGCCACTCGGTCACCAAGCTGTTCTTTGAACCCGAAGACGCGATGATCAACCTGCTCGACGCGATCAATAACTTCAATGCCTATACCAAACGCGAGGCCCAGCTCTCACTGCAGACCGGCGAGAAAATCACCGTCGATTTTGCGGTCACCCCGGTCTACGAGACCTCCGGCCGCAAATCCCTGATCATCGAACTGCAGCCGCTGGACAGGCTGCTGCGTATCAGCCGGGAAGAGGGCCTGTTCTCCAGCCAGGAGCACGCCCGGGTATTGATTCGCGGCCTGGCCCACGAAATCAAAAACCCGCTCGGTGGCCTGCGCGGTGCCGCCCAGCTGCTGGCGCGGGAGCTGCCCGACGACAGCCTTAACGATTACACCAATATCATCATTGAAGAGGCGGACCGCCTGCGCAATCTGGTCGATAACATGCTCGGCCCCAATCAAAGTCTGAACATGGAACCCACCAACATCCACGAAGTGCTGGAGCGGGTGCGCCATCTGGTCGAGGCGGAAGGCTGCGGCAGCGTTCATATCGTCCGCGACTATGACCCCAGCATTCCCGAGCTGATCGCCGATCGCGAACAGCTGATCCAGGCGACGCTGAACATCGTGCGCAATGCCGTTCAGGCCCTGCAACAGCAGAACGTCAGTATTGAAGATCCGCGGATCATATTACGCACCCGCACCATGCGCCAATTCACCATCGGCTCTCACCGTTACAAGCTGGTCTGCCGCGTGGATGTCATCGACAACGGCCCCGGCATCGCCGACAGCGTGCGCGAGGCCATCTTCCTGCCCATGGTCAGTGGTCGCCCCGAAGGCACCGGCCTGGGCCTGTCCATTTCCCAGTCCATCATCAACCGCCACCGTGGACTCATTGAATGCTCGAGCGAACCCGGCAATACCGTGTTTACGCTCAACATACCCCTGGAGTTAGCCGCATGAGCAAGCCGCATACCGTCTGGATAGCAGACGACGACCGATCCATCCGCTGGGTACTGGAAAAAGCTTTGAACCAGGCCAATATTGACACCCAGTCCTTTGAGAGCGGCGATGAACTGCTGACCCAACTGGATACCGGCACCCCAGACGCCATCATCAGCGACATCCGCATGCCCGGCATCGACGGGCTGGGGCTGCTCACCAAAATTACCGAGAACTACCACGGCCTGCCGGTCATCATCACCACCGCCCATTCCGATCTGGACAGTGCAGTGGCCTCCTATCAGGGCGGCGCTTTTGAGTACCTGCCCAAACCTTTTGATGTGGATGAAGTAGTCGCCACCATCCAGCGCGCGCTGGAACACACCAACAAGCGCAAGAATGCTGCGCCCGCGGCCGACAACTACGAAACGCCGGAAATCATCGGCGAAGCGCCGGCCATGCAGGAAGTGTTTCGCGCCATTGGTCGTCTCGCCCACTCCAACATCACGGTGCTGATCAACGGCGAATCCGGCACCGGCAAGGAGCTGGTGGCACACGCCCTGCACCGCCACAGCCCTCGCGCCGACAAACCCTTTATCGCCCTGAATATGGCCGCCATCCCCCGCGACCTGATGGAGTCGGAACTGTTCGGCCATGAAAAAGGCGCCTTCACGGGAGCGGGCTCCCAGCGCCGGGGCCGCTTTGAGCAGGCCAATGGCGGCACCCTGTTTCTCGATGAAATCGGTGACATGCCCGCCGAAACCCAGACCCGCTTGCTGCGCGTGTTAGCCGACGGCGAGTTTTACCGGGTGGGCGGCCACACATCGGTAAAAGTGGATGTGCGCATCATCGCCGACACCCATCAGGATCTGGAAAAACTGGTGCAGGCCCACAAGTTTCGCGAGGACTTGTTTCACCGCCTGAACGTTATCCGCATTCACATTCCGCGCCTGGCCGAACGTCGCGAAGATATTCACATGCTGGCCAAGCATTTCTTCAAACAGGCCGCCACCGAACTGAATGTGGAGCCGAAGCGGCTGCGCCCGGAAGCGGAAGAGTACATCACCAAACTGCCGTGGCCCGGTAACGTCAGGCAGCTGGAAAACACCTGTCGCTGGCTGACGGTGATGGCCTCCGGTCGCGATATTCATATCAATGACCTGCCGCCGGAAATGCTGGAACAACCGGCCAAAGATGCCGAAACCGCACCCGGTGTTCCCAGCGTGCACTGGCAGGACAATCTGCGTCACTGGGCCGACCAGGAATTGCTGCTCGGCCGCGACCGTCTGCTCGATCGCGCGGTGCCGCAGTTTGAACGCATCATGATTGAAGCCGCCCTCAACTACACCCAGGGCCGACGCCGGGATGCGTCAAACCTGCTGGGCTGGGGCCGCAATACCCTGACCCGCAAGATCAAGGAGCTGGGTATGGGCGGGGATGATCTCGACGACTAAAAACCCCCTCTCCCTCCGGGACAAATCCAAAGGATTTGGGCGCCGGAGCTGGCGACGGCGGGGCAAAGCCCCGAGCAAAGCGAGTCAATGGGTTGGGGGTGAGGGATGAAGAGTGAGGAGAAAAGGGCAAAAACCGGAGTGAGGTAAAAACATTTCCCCCTCATCCCAACCTTCTCCCAAAGGGAGAAGGAGCGCGATCAGAGCAGTTCAGCCAGCGTAATCCCCACCAGATTGGCAATGGCATATCCAAACACCCCACACAGCAGAGCGGGCGTGACCAGCGCATGCCAGCCCCGCGCCACAGCCATGGCCGCCGCCGTCGGCGGGCTGAGAATGCAGGCGTTTGAAGCCACCGCCAGCTCCGCGCCGTTCAGCTTCAGCAGGCGCCCAAACACCGCCAGCAACACCAGATGTACCGTCAGCAGAATGGCGGTAAACAGCATGATCTGCAGACCTTCGGTCAGCGCGAGCACAAAATTAATCTGCACCCCGATCACCGCAAAGAAACAGTAAATCAGAATCTGCCCCAGTTCGTAGTGGCCATTCAACCGCGCCGCCTGTCGTGGCAGCAGGGTGGCAAACACCACGCTCAGCAGGGTAATCATCAGGAACTTGGCCGGGCCGTAATTCAGCCACTGCGCCGTGTAATCACTTGCCGCCACAATCACCGCACTGAGGGCCAGCGAGACTGCCAGACTCAGCGCGCTGATACCGCGACTGCTGACACTGCCGCTCGCCCCGGGCAGGGAGACATGGGTCAGCGGCTCCGGGCTGAACCAGCGCCACAACCTCGGCATGTTGGGCAGCGTCAGCAGGAGGGCCAGAAAGGGCACCGCCACCGCAAACACCGAGGCGACAGCCACGCCCATCATTGGGTCGCTGGCTTTGTTCATCGCCACCGCCACCGAGCCGGCGTTGGCGCTGCCGCCAATAAAGCCAGCCGTGAGAATGCCGGCCCACACACCTTCCTCCGCGCCCAGATTAACCAAGGGCAGGGCAATCAACGCGCCCACCACCGTCGCTGTGGCCGCGCCGAGAAAAGCAATAATCACCCGCCCGGATTCACGCCAGATACGGCGCAGATCCGCCTGAAACAGGAGCATCGGCAGCGACAAAGGCACAAACTCCTGCACCACAATGCTGTAAACCGTCGCCGCGCGCGGCATCACGTTCAGCGCACTGAGCAGCGCCGGAAACAAGATGATAAACAACACGCCGAACTGGCCGATGCGGGGGCGTTTTTCCATTGCCATGCCCAGCGCAACAATCACCAGCAGCAGGGCCAGAATCGCAATATGGTGGTCGGAAGAAAGCAAGGTCATTAATTTATCGCCTGTTTTTTTAGAATTTTTGTGATTTCTTGTGAAAAGAAGCGCGCCCCATTCTGCGGTGTGCTCTGCGGCTTCGCAAGGGAGTCGCGTCTGATGGTAGAGTGATAGCCTCAATCAGCCATATGAATTTTTATGTCAAACGCACCCGTTTTTCAGAACACGTACACTGCACTCCCCGCGCATTTCTACCACCGCCAGGGCGCCGAGCACGTGCCCCAACCCGAACTGATTGCGGTGAACAATGAGCTGGCCCGCTTTCTGAATCTGGACAGCGACTGGCTGCAATCCCCCGCCGGACTCGACATGCTCAGCGGTCGCGCTTTCCCTGATTCTGCCGACCCGATCGCCACCGTCTACGCCGGCTTTCAGTTCGGTTCCTGGAACCCGCAACTCGGCGACGGTCGCGCCCTGCTCATCGGCGAAGTCATTGCGCAGAATCAGCAGCGCTACGACATCCAGCTCAAGGGCTCGGGGCGCACCCCCTATTCGCGCGGCGGCGACGGTAAATCGCCACTTGGGCCGGTAGTGCGTGAGTATATTCTGAGCGAGGCCATGCACGCTCTCGGCGTACCCACCACCCGCGCTCTCGCCGCCGTCACAACCGGAGAACCGGTTTATCGGGAAGAAGCTTTGCCTGGCGCCATTCTCACTCGTGTCGCCAGCAGCCACATCCGCGTCGGCACCGTGCAGTTCTTTGCCTCGCGCAAGGATACCGACGGCCTGCGCGCCCTTTGCGATCATGTTATCGAGCGCCACTATCCCGACTGCCGCGATTCTGACACCCCGATTCAGGCGCTGTTGCGCGGCATTATCGAGCGGCAGGCGAAGCTGATCGCCCAGTGGCAGGGGCTCGGCTTTATTCACGGGGTAATGAATACCGACAACATGCTGCTCTGCGGTGAGACCATCGATTACGGTCCCTGCGCTTTTATGGAAGCCTTTGATCCCGCCACCGTGTTCAGCTCCATCGATCACGGCGGCCGCTATGCCTACGGCAACCAGCCCCACATCGGCCACTGGAATCTTGCCGGCCTGGCGCAGGCGCTGCTGCCCTTGTTACACGATGACGAAGACGAAGCCGTGAAGATTGCCCAGGCTGAAGTGAACCGCTACCCCGATGTGCACGTGCAGGCCTACCAGAACATTCTGGCTCGCAAGTTTGGCCTCGGGGATTACCTCGACGAAGACGATGCCCTCGCAACTGACTTTTTCGATCTGCTGAAGCAGGAGCGCGCTGACTTTACCCTCGCCTTTCGACGCCTTGCTGAACACGCCGCCGGCACCGACACGGTCAAAACGTTGTGGGATTTTACGCCTGCTTTTTCCGACTGGCTTGAGCGCTGGCAGCAACGCACGGACGACAGCCAGCAAAGCGAAGCCGAACGCGCCGATACCATGCTCGCCAGCAACCCCCTGTTTATTCCTCGCAACCACCGGGTAGAAGAAGCCATTCGCGCGGCCAATCAGGGCGACTTTGCGCCCTTTCACCGCCTGAATGCGCTGCTGCAAAAGCCCTTTGCCGACAACATCGAAAACCTCGACTACGCCCGCCCGGCACAGCCTGACGAGGCGGTGTCACAAACCTTTTGCGGGACCTGATTCGCGTATCACAGGGCTCTTACACTCAAGGGTTGCCGCGTACGCCAGATCAGGCGTACACCGAGTAATAGCGCTGCGCCACTGAGGCCCGCCACCAGACCAATCCAGAACCCGGCGGGGCCCATGGCAGGCACCAGCAGATCGGTCAGCCCCAGCAGGTAACCCAGCGGCAAACCCAACCCCCAATACGACAATAGCGTCAGCACCATCGGCCAAGCGGTATCTTCAAAACCGCGCAGGCAGCCACTGGCCCAAACCTGAATGGCATCCGAGACCTGATACAGCGCCGCAAAAATCAGCAGGTAGGCCGCCAGGCTTTGCACGCCACTGTTATCGGTGTAGATCAGGGGGATATGATGGCGACCCAATAACAGCGCAATCGACGCAAACAGCCCGATACCGATGCTCACGCGCATTGAAGTGCCAATCGCCTCTCGCAGCGCCGCCTGATCCTCCCGCCCCCGGGCCCTTCCCACGCGCACGGTGGTGGCCAGTGCAAAACTCAAAGGCACCATGAAAATCAGCGCGGTAAAGTTCAGGGCAATCTGATGCCCCGCCACCGTCTCGGCACCGAGGCGACTGATCAGCAGGGCAATCACTGAAAAGATGCTTACTTCAAAAAAGATCGACAGCCCCACCGGCAAACCGAGGCGCAGCATATAAAACAGATTGCGCCACTCCAGATGGCGCTCGCGCAGTTGCAGCCGCGCGCCCTGATAAACCCGGTGTACAGCCACATAGCCGGCCATCAGCAAAGCCATCAGCCAAAGCACCAGCGAGGTCGCCCAGCCACAACCGACGCCGCCCATTTCAGGAAAACCGAACTCGCCGTAGATCAGCACGTAATTGCAGGGAATGTTCACGGCCAGCCCGATCACGCTGATCCACAGCACCGGGCGGGTGTGCGACATGGCCTCGGTGTAACTGCGCAGCGCCAGCCACAAGGCCGCGCCGGGCATCCCCCAGCTGAGGGCTTTGAGATAGTCATCCACCAGCGGGCGAATAGCGGTGTCCACCTCCATCACCACCAGCACCGGCCCCATGCTGCGCAGCACCAGAAAACCCAGCATACCCAGGCCCAGCGACAACCACAGGGCCTGCTGTGCCAGCGGGTTGATGCGCTCCAGCCGATCACCGCCCAGATGGCGCGACAGAATCGGTGTCACGCTCATCAACACGCCGGTCATAAACAGATACAGCGGCACCCAGACGCTGGCGCCCACCGCCACCGCCGCCAGGTCATTAGCGCTGACCCGTCCCGCCATCACCGTATCCACAAACCCATTGGCGGTCTGCGCCAGCTGCCCACCGAGAATGGGCAGGGCGAGCGCCAGCAGGGCTTTGAGTTCACGGCGGGAAGAAGTCATGGGTTGGTCGATAACTAAAAGGAGAGGATCATACCGAGGTGCTCGCCGGGACGCGAGGCTCGAGTCGCTGTTTCAGGCCCGACAACAAAGCCTGCGTCGCTGATCAGCCCACCACGCCGGCGGCACGAAACAGCTGCAGGTGCACATCGCTCAAGGCCGCCATATCGCGCTGGTAACCGCCGCCGATTACCGCCGACACCGGCAGGTCCAGTGACGAGCAGCGCTCAAGCACCAACTGGTCGCGCTGATAAACGCCCTGTGTGCTGAGCTCGAAATGGCCGAGGTCATCGTCTGCATGTACATCGGCCCCGGCGTCATAGATCACGGCATCAGGCCTGAAGGCAGACAAGGCCTTTTCCAAAGCCGCTTCGACAGCGCAGAGATAGACATCATCACCCGCACCCTGCGGCAGGGCCACATCCAGATCCGACTGCTGCTTGCGAAAGGGGAAATTTTTTTCACCGTGTATGGAAACCGTAAAAACATCGTCCCGCGCGCTTGCCAGACTGGCGGTGCCGTCTCCCTGATGCACGTCACAATCAAAAATCAGAACGCGCTCGACGCCGTGGTTCTGAATCAGATTGAGGGCCGACAGGTACAAGTCGTTCACGATACAGAAACCGGCACCGTAGTCATAAAAGGCGTGGTGATAACCGCCGGTCAGATTAATCGCCTGCCCGCGCTCCAGCGACAACACACCCGCGAGGATGGTTCCGCCCACCGCCGTAAACGTTCGCTTGACCAGCTGCTCGGACCAGGGGAAACCAATGCGGCGCATGGCCTGCCGATCCAGCTCACCGCGGACAAAACGCCCAATGTAATCGGCACACAAGGTCCCTTCGAGAGTTTCAGGCCGCAAAGCCTTGGGCCGCAGAAACTGTGTTGGCGCAGCCCCAAGACTTAGCAGCAGATCCCGCAGGGTGCGATATTTATCAATAGGAAAGCGGTGTCGCGCGGGCAAGTCCAGCTGGCTGTAGATCGGATCAAAAATCAGCGGAATCACGACTCAGCCAAACTTCTTCTCGTGTTTACGGAGAAACTTTTCAACGCGGCCCAACGCATCCAGAATCTGCCGCGACAGGTCGTTACTCTGCACAATAGTCGCAGAGTGCGCCGCACACAGGTTTTCTGCCTCAGCCCAGCTCGTCGCCAGCTGCTGCGCCCAGGCCCGAAACTCAGCCGCCGCCCCGCTGCGCGCCTCAAGGGTAAGGAATAGTGTCGGGTGAAATGACAGCTTAGGCGATCGCAGCTTGCCGATCAGCCCCGGCAAGGGCAGGTACATCAAGGTGTCATCCACATGTATCGTTCTGGATGCCTTGTGATAAGCAAGCACCGAGGAAAAATGCAGGTTCTCGTTACTGGAGATGAAATCGACACCACCGGGGACAGTAAAGGAGAAGTCTTCGGCGTAAGCGGCCGCAAACTCCGCAGACTCGACCAGCATGCTCTGCCACGGCAGATTGGGAAACTTCTCCACATGCCGACGGGTACCAAAAAGCTTTGCCTGAGGGTACATGGCGTGGGCCGCTTCCACGTGCACCGTATGAAAGGGATGGAGATTGATAATCGCGTCCAGCAACGCGCCATTATCCGTCGCCTCATCAACGGCCGCCTTGATCTCACCGCTCAAGGCATAGGCGTCGAGCAGCACAAAGCGGTCGTTATGCAAACGCACCAGCGAACATTGGGTGCCGATATTGAGAATACCGCCGATTTTGAAGTCGCCGCGGATGTTCCAGAAATCTTCCGCCGCCTTGATGATACCTTCGCTCATGCTTGCTCCGCCCAGGTGACTGATGGCTCATGGTAGCACGCGCTACTTCAATATCTGACCTGAGGCTACCATTTACAGCTTCACAAAACACCGGCCTATATTTAGTCAAAAATGTCCGCCAATGCGGCTTTAAGGCTTTTACACTTCGGAATCATTATTGGGGAATAACCAGCTCCTAGCCTAAAGACGCACGCCACCGGCCGTCTTTAAAGGCATCAAGAAGCTTCTTTGCCCTACACTCATCCAGATCAGCGTAGCACTTTCCCTTTTGAAAGAAGTCGTTGAGGCCGTCAACTTCCTTCAGCTCTTCTCTTGTAACAGATGAATATCCCATCGACCAATCCGGCAGTAAGCGACGTTCTACCGGCTCCTCAATGATTTTGGTGATGCGGCGATGTCTTTTGTCGGCGCTTATTTTTTTGTACAGCGAACGAACTGCGTTCGGAGGCCCCTCCAAAACCTGAAAGAATGAACCATCCTCATACAGCAACATTCCCGTTATACCTAAACCAGAATTTACCACTCTGGCTCTTTCCAGCAGCGACAACAATTGATCTCGACTGAAATTTATTGATTCAGCACTAGTATATATACACTGAATCAGTTCAGCCTCGTCATTGTTATTCCCCATATTTCAAATTCCTTTGTGCGAATATCGAGATAGTGTTGGCCCAGGCAGCCACAGGGCCAAAGCTTATAAAGCTCGCTCTTTGATTGCCAACGCGCATCTCAAGATAAAGCCACGACCTACATCATTGAAAAAATTAATTTTACGATTAATCAGCGCAAGCAGATCATCCGGCGCCCCTTCTCAACTATAAAGAATCGGGGTGCCCGCTATGACATAAGTCGCCGGGGGCGGGGGATCAATCTCGCGCAACATAAATCTGAGTGGATTCCGCCCTTAACGCGCTTGTGTTCGTCTGGGGGCACTGCCCAGTTAAGTCGGTTTAGACGACCGGATTTATTCTGCGGGGCAAGTCTGGGGAGTGCCGGCCCGAAAGGGCATGATACCTTCCAGCGCGATCACATTGTTCACCTCCAGGACCTCCGGCAGGCCTTCAGCCTGGCAACCGAATTCGGCCAATTTCAACTTAAGGTTCACCCGGTAGGTACGCGGCCCCGTGCTGGCCTCACTAAAGCGGTCTTCCCGGGCCAGGCAAGAAGGGTAAGCCGAGGTAGGTATGGTGTTACAGGACAGCGGCGAAGAACCCAGCATCAGCTGGGTGTTCACGTAGGTATCAACGGCTTTGGTCAGCGCCGTGGAGGCGTTCTCGGAGTCAAGCTGGTAGCTGCCTTGAACCACCGGCGAGCTGAAAGCGTCCTGCAGCTGTCGCCGGACACTGAAAGCGCCGCTGTCACCGTAGGACATACTGACCGTCGATGGCTGGCACTCGGCGAACACACCGAAGCACATGGCCGGGTTTTCAAAGAAATAGGCAATGTCATATACCACGAGGCCCGCAATGCCGGGCGCCTTAACATAGGGGATGGATAGCTTCACGTCGTAAAAGCTGGGAAGAGGCACGCTGTCGTACATTTTGCTTTCGATCACCTGACCGAGGGAGACCAGCAACACATGATTATTTTCACCCTTGGTCAGGACATTGGGTGCATCCCCCAATGTATAGCCAGGCGGCAGCAGTTTCTTAATAACCTCTTTGGACTGCGGCACAATAATATCGAAGAAATGAAAGGTACCCGAGGCAAACGCTGGCTCAGCATCCTGCGACAGCGCTGTGCTGGGAAAAAGGCTGCAGAGCGAAAACAGGGCTCCTGCCATGAGCGAGCGGACCGCATGCATTTTATTCATTCTTATTATTCCTATGTTATCGGTTCAGATTCATTAACGAGCGCACTGAAGTGCCGGCAGGCATAGCAAGCGGCTTCGGTCACTGACCGGCAGGTGAAATGCGCCGACTCTTAGATCTTATGGTTATTATCAGCCTCATTACTCAATCAGTTGAAAGTAATCGAAAACGAGTTTAGCCGAAAGGGGACGAGGCGGAGGGGATGTAACTCACAAACAGGGACCTTGGTGGATTTGTTATTCCTCCGACTCCTGCTCCCTTCGTACTAGGGTGACACCAAGGTACCGAAAACTGTAGCAAAAATACCGGCAATGACAGACAGGATTAGCATAGCGGGGATTGACGCGATCACCCACTTGACCATAAAAACGACCATAGACATAAAAGGCATTTTTATATCTTTAATCACAACTTCGTTATTGTTTTGCATGCTCATAGCAGTCTCCTTATCGTTCGGCTCATTCTCAGGGATTTACTTTCGGTTCGATTTTTTTATTAGTTTTATCGCAGACCGGCCCGGCTAATGGTACTTTTCATACGTTTTTAAAACTCTTCAGAAGAGTTTTAGCCATATGACCTAAAGTGGCGTTAGCATTGTTTGAAACAAAAAAATCAGAGAATTCCGGGTTTTTTTCTGGTGGTATATGTTTGACTGCCATTGACCACTCAGGGAATTGACGCTGAGCAATTGATTCTTTAATAAGCTGCACCACGCCCGAATGCCTGGTGTCTTTTTCAATATTGAAATACAGTTGCTCGATGTTTAGCTTTTCACCTTCAATAACTTGCATAAAACTGCCATCTTTATATAAAAGCAAGCCAGTAATTCCATGTTCTTCATTGTTTCTACTGAAAGAAGAAGAAAGCTCACAAAGTTGATCTTCATCTAAAAGTTCTTTTGATGAGCTTATATATATGATTTGTATGAGTTCTTTCATATGACTATTAAAGCCTGTTGATGAGGCCTTCGGCCTCATGATAATTATTAGCGGGCGGCCTGCTTAATGGAATTACCCGCAAGCCCACCCTCCAGCACAGTTCGACTATTTGCAACCCAGCATTCAGGAACGAACAATTACCAAATGCTTTGCTACTGAAGAATAACCGTCTTATCACCATTCAAAACAATCCGCTCTTCACAGTGCAAACGAACCGCATGCGACAGCGCGGTTGCTTCAATGTCGTGCCCAAGATGGACGAGCTGCTCGATGGTAAAGGTGTGGTTAACCGGCTTCACCTCCTGAACGATGATGGGCCCTTCATCCAGTTTGGCCGTAACGTAGTGCGCAGTGGCGCCCACCACTTTCACGCCCCGGCTGTGGGCCTGATGGTAAGGACGGGCACCTTTGAAGCTGGGCAGAAAGGAGTGGTGAATATTGATGGCACGGCCTTCGAGCTTGGCGCACAAGTCGTCTGACAGTATTTGCATGTAGCGGGCCAGCACTAAGAGCTCCACATTTTCTCTTTCCATCAGCTCGACAATTTTTGCTTCCTGCTCCGGCTTTGTCTCGGGCGTTACCGGCAGATGATGGAAGGGAATGCCGTACCATTCGACCAGACCGCTGCAGTCCTGATGATTGGAAAACACCCCGACAATGTCGGCGGGCAGTGCGCCTGAACGCCACTTGGTCAGCAGCACGTTCAGGCAGTGATCGTCTTTTGACACCGCCAGCAGTATCCGCGGCTTTTGTGATATCGGGCGCAGCCGGTAGTCCATGTTCAGGGTTTGGGCCAGCGCCTTGAGTTCGTCGACAAAATCCTGCATGTCGCAGGTCAGGCTGCGGTCGTCAAATACCATGCGGGAGAAAAACGCGCTGGTGTAGGGATCTGAATACTGCGCTACCTCGGTAATAAAAGCGCCGCGCTGGTACATCAGGTTTGAGACACGGGCGAGTATGCCTAGCTGGTCGGGGCATTTGAAGGTGAGTACGTAAGGCGTTTCAGACATGGTGTTATCCGGTGGGCGCCCTTGTCAGGGCGGGTAAAATTTATTCGCGTTAGAGCCGGTCGAGCATCAGTGCGAGCACGGCTTCCATGGCGTGATGATCAGCTTCAATTCGAATCTCTGCCGCCTGCTCGTACAGCGCCCAGCGTTCGCGATAAAGGGTAGCAAAATCCTGGCCGGGCTTCTGCACAATACCGCGGCTCTCCATATTGTTGATGCGCTCATTCAATACCTCGAGCGGCACATCAATAAAAACGATTTGGGAGTGTGCGGCAAGAGCCTGCATGGCCTGTCCGGAATAGACCGCGCTGCCGCCGGTGGCGATAACGCAATTGCTCACATCCAGATTGCTGAGAACCTCGGCCTCCAGCGCCTGAAAGCGTTCGAGGCCGTGTCGCTCCTGATAGGCCTGCAGGGTGCAGTTTTCCCGCTGCTGGATCAGTACATCGGTATCGACAAAGCCTTTGGCAAGCGTTTTGGCCAGCAACACGCCGAGGGTGCTTTTCCCTGCCCCCGGCATACCAATCAGCGTAATGTTGTTGCGCTCGCTCATCGCAAGCTTACGATTTTATGTAGTGGCCCGCATACTCTTCGCGCAGCGGCACTTTCAGCAGTTTGCCGGTGGCGGTATGCGGCAGCTCGTCGCGGAACACCACATCGTCCGGCACCCAGAAACTGGCCAGCTGGGGTTTGAGAAAATCGATAATCTCATCCTTGGTGGCGCTGGCGCCGTCTTTTAGCACCACCAGCAGCAGCGGCCGTTCCTGCCACTTCTCATGGGCGATGCCGATAACGCAGGCCTCGGCAACAGCAGGATGACCCACAGCAACATTTTCCAGATCAATGGAGCTGATCCATTCGCCACCGGATTTGATCACATCTTTGCTGCGGTCGACGATCTGCATCATGTTGTCAGCATCGAGGGTCGCCACGTCGCCGGTATCAAACCAGCCGTCTTCGGTCGCCAGCTTGCCGCTCTTGTAGTAACTGTTGACGATCCAGGGGCCGCGCACCATCAGGCGACCGTAAGCCTTGCCATCGCGCGGCAGCTCATTACCCTCGTCGTCGATAATTTTCATTTCAACGCCGTAGACCGGCTTGCCCTGCTTGAGCTGCTTTTTATAGCGCTCTTCTTTGGGCAGGCTCAGCAGCTTTTTGGTAGGCGCATTCACCGTGCCGATGGGCGACATCTCTGTCATACCCCAGGCGTGCAGAAGGAAGGCGTCGTGTTTTTCATCAAAGGCCCTGATCATGGACAGCGGTGCGGCCGAGCCGCCAACGATCACTCGCTCGACGCTGTCCAGCGTTTTGTTGATGCTGTCGAGGTGGTTCAGCAGCCCCAGCCATATGGTGGGCACACCCGCCAGCAGGGTGGGCGATTCCGCCTCGATCAGCTCCCACAGGCTGGCGCCATCCATAGCGGCGCCGGGGAACACGAGTTTGGCACCGGTAATGGTCACCGCATAGGGCAGGCCCCAGGCGTTGACGTGGAACATCGGCACCACCGGCAGTATGACGCTGTCGGAGCTGATATCGAGCACCTGCGCATGCAGGCTTGCCATGGCGTGCAACACGGTGGAGCGGTGGGTATACAGAACGCCCTTCGGGTTGCCGGTGGTACCCGAGGTGTAGCACAGCGAACAGGGCGTGCTCTCGTCAAACTGGGGCCAGGCGAGCTCATCGCTGTGGGCCGCAATGAAGTCTTCGTAGCAGATCAGCTTGTCGATCTTGCTGTCTGGCATATGCGCCTTGTCGCACATCACCACAATGGCCTGCAGATGAGGCAGCTTGTCGATCAAGGGCTCGATAATAGGCATCAGGTTCACGTCGATAAACAGCATACGGTCTTCGGCGTGATTGAAAATATACTCGAGCTGCTCCGGGAACAGTCGGGGGTTGACGGTGTGGCAAATGCTGCCGATACCCGCCGTGGCGTAATACACTTCGTAGTGGCGCCAGGTATTCCAGGCCAGCGTCGCTATGCGGTCACCCGGTTTTACGCCCCAGTTCAGCAAGGCGTTGGCGAGCTGGCGGGTGCGCTTGGCCGCCTCTTTCTGGGTGGTTCGGTGAATACTGCCATCTTCAACCTTGCGGCTGACAATTTCCGCGTCGGGGTGGCTGACTACACCAAATTCCAGCAGACCGGAAATCAGTAACGGACTTTCCATCATGGGCGCAAGCATGCACGTCTCCTTGTTTTAGCTGTTATTTTCCCGCGCTCGCGGGGCTGTATTGACACCGTCAAGGGGCATTCAGCCACTATAGCAGAACTGGACGATGTATCCCGCCTCACGCAAAATGCACCCAGACTCTGACTCAGCGACAGGCCATGACCATCAACAGCAAACTGCCCCACGTCGGCACCACCATTTTCTCCGTCATGTCGGCACTGGCGAACGAGCACGGCGCCATCAACCTGTCACAGGGCTTCCCCGATTTTGCCGCCAGCGAGTATCTGCTGGAAAGACTCAATCACCACGCGACCAGTGGCCGTAATCAGTACGCGCCCATGAACGGCATTCCGGAGTTGCGCGAAGCCATCGCCGATCTTGTACGGGCATGCTACGGCCGCCAGATCAACCCCGACCTGGAAGTCACTCTCACCTCCGGCGCCACCGAGGCCCTGTTTGTCGCGGTGCAGGCTGTGATCCGGCCCGGCGACAATGTGATTCTGCTGGACCCGGCCTATGACAGCTACGAACCGGCCATTACTCTTGCCGGCGGAAACTGCACCCGGCTTGCACTGATGCCCCCGCATTACCAACCCGACTGGCAGCAGATTGAAGACAGTATCAAACCCACTACCCGGCTGATCATGGTCAACAGCCCCCACAATCCTACCGCCACTGCTTTTACCGACAAGGACTGGCGCGAACTGGAACGCATTGCCGAAAAACACAACCTGCTGGTGATCAGCGATGAGGTCTACGAGCACATCGTGTTCGAGCGCGAGCGCAACAGCGCGCACCGCTACCCGGCGCTGGCGGCGCGCAGCTTTGTGGTGTCGTCATTTGGCAAAACCTTCCATGTCACCGGCTGGAAGCTGGGCTACTGCGTTGCCCCCGCAGCCCTCAGCGAAGAGTTCCGCAAGGTGCATCAGTTTGTCACTTTTACCAGCTTTACACCGGCCCAGTATGCGGTGGCTGATATGCTGGTCGAGCAAGGCAACACCGTTCACGAGCTGGCCAATTTTTACCAGGATAAACGCGACTGCTTTGTAGAAGCCATGCAGGGCTCGCGCTTCAAACTGCTGCCCAGCGCCGGCACTTATTTTGTGCTGGCCGACTACAGTGAACTCAGCGACGACAACGATCTGGACTACTGCCAGCGCCTGACCCGCGAGCATGGCGTGGCCGCCATCCCGCTGTCGGTGTTTTACGAAACTCCGCCGGAGAGCCGCATCGTGCGTTTCTGCTTTGCCAAGCGCGAACAAACCCTGATAGACGCCGCCAACAGGTTGAAAGCCCTATGAAAGTAGCTGCCCTGCAATCGGTTCTGTACTGGCAGGAGGCCGACAAGAACCGCGATTATTTCAGCGGCCTGATCGCCGACAACGGCGACGCCGATGTCATCGTCCTGCCCGAAATGTTTACCTCCGGCTTTTCAATGCAGGCCGAGGCCATCGCCGAAGCCGCAGACGGGCCGACCTTGCCCTGGATGCAGGCACTTGCCGCAGAACACGACTGCGCCATCACCGGCTCTGTCGCCGTCAAAGACGGTGAGCGGTATGTAAACCGTATGTACTGGGTAACGCCCGAGGGCCACACCTATTACGACAAACGCCACCTGTTTCGCATGGCCGGCGAGCACAACCACTACCACCCCGGCACAAACAGAAAGATTGTCGAATTTCGCGGCCTGCGCTTCTGCTTGCAGGTGTGCTACGACCTGCGCTTTCCGGTGTTCAGCCGCAATCGCGACGACTACGACGTATTGATTTATGTGGCCAACTGGCCGGAGCCCAGGCGACACGCCTGGTCGTCACTGCTGACTGCACGCGCCATCGAAAACCTGAGTTTTGTGATTGGTGTAAACCGGGTGGGCGAAGACGGCAACGGCATACCCTACAGTGGCGACAGTGCCATTATCGATTTCAAGGGTCAGCCCCTGGCCAGCGGCCGTCCCCATGAACCGGAGTCGCTGCGGGCGACACTGGATAAAGACGCGCTGATGGCGTTTCGCGAGAAATTCCCCGCCATGCTGGATGCTGATGCTTTCACACTGAACACTGACTAAGCCTGCGCACGTATAGAGCGCTGAACTTTTGCTGTCAGCGACAGCGCAGCGGCAGATATTTGATTTCCAGATCGGTGCGATTATCGGCCGTCGCCTTCATGCCCTCCGGCACTTCGTCGTAACCGCACACCCAGGAGATCGGGCTCGACGGTGAACCCTCAACAAGCAGGGGCCGCAAGCTGACGACGCTGCCCTGCAGTGACGCTGGAAACTTGTTCCCCATCATCAGGTGCATGGCACCGTCAAGCACGTCAACCCGCTGCAGGTAATTGCCCATCAGCAGTTCCGGCGCCGGCATGCCCGCCTGCTCGTTGTCTGCGGGAAAGGAACCCGCTGCGCGAAAGTAGGCTTCAATCGCGGCTTTGTAGCCATCGACCAGCTCAACGCTCTCAACTACCTGAGTCTGGATATTGCGATGCCCCTGACTGGGCACCATCATTGTGGCCAGTATGGCAATGATCGCCAGCACCACCAGCATTTCCATCAGGGTAAAACCGCGCTGCACCATTCGCCCTCTGTTCAGTCAGACAGCCAGAGCCTACTACATGGGTCATGTTGGCGCGCGAAAGCGCGCCGGTTCTGGGATGCGCTAGCCATTTTCGATCGTCTCTACGCCCAGCTCGGCCAGCGGTCGCGCCAGCGCCCCGTAAGCCTGAGCCTTGTCGCTGGAGGCATTGCCGTCCAGCGCCCGTTTTTGAATGCCCTGCAAAATAGCGCTCAGGCGGAAAAAGGCAAACGCGATATAAAAGGTCCAGTTATCGATTCCGCTAATGCCGCGACGCTCGCAGTAACGCCGCACGTAGGCCGCCTCGCTCGGCAGGCCCAGCGCATCCCGATCCAGACCGCCCAAGCCCGGAATCGCGGCGTCGGTGGGAATGCGCCACTGCATGCATTGATAGGCCAGGTCGGCATAGGGGTGACCGAGGGTAGACAGCTCCCAATCCAGCAGCGCCAACACCCGATTTTCGTTGGGGTGAAACATCATGTTGTCGAGGCGGAAATCGCCGTGGTTGATACACACAAGGCCGTCGTCATCCGGCTTGTTGTGCTCCAGCCACTGCATCAGTGTTTCCATGGCGGGAATGGCTTCGGTTTCACTGGCGCGGTACTGCTTGGTCCAGCGCGAAATCTGGCGCTCAAAATAATTGCCGGGTTTGCCGTAGTCAGACAGACCAACCGAATCAACATCTACATTGTGCAGATCTACGAGCACCCGGTTCATGGCATCGTAAATGGCGCCGCGCTCACTGTTAGTCTGCTCCGGCAATGCCGCATTCCAGAAGATGCGCCCCTCAACAAAATCCATCACGTAAAACATAGAGCCGATAATACTGTCGTCCTCGCAGAGTACGCGCATGTTTGGCACGGGAACGGCCGTGGACGCCAGCGCGCTCATGACCCTGAATTCCCGGTCGACCGCGTGCGCAGATTTCAGCAGCTCACCCGGCGGCTTGCGGCGCAGCACATAGCGTCCACTGGCACTGGTAAGCAGATAAGTCGGGTTGGACTGACCACCGGCAAATTTCTCGGCGCTTAAGGGCCCCTTGAATTCGGGAATATGCGCCGAAAGATAGCGCTCAAGCTTTGTGGTATCGAGTTCCAGTGTCGTCATCGTGATTCTTGTCCACTGTAGCGATCAATAATTTTTTTGCCCAAGGCCATCTGGTGCACCTGATCCGGGCCATCGGCCTGTCGACACCAGCGCGCATAGTTGAAGGCCTCGGCCATAAAATAATCCTCGGTCAGACCACCCGCGCCGTGTAGCTGCATGCAGCGATCGATCAGATTCTGCACCAGCAGCGGCACGGTGGTTTTGGTAGCAGCAATCATATCGATGGATTCGGCAACCCCTTCGCGATCTATCTTGTCGCAGGTTTTCAGCACCAGCAAGCGCGCCATCTCCACTTCCGAAAAACTTTTCGAAATATCTTCACGCACCGATTGATGCTTGCTCAGCGGCCGGCCAAAGGTGGTGCGCGCTACCGCACGCTGACAGGCCAGTTCCAGCGCGCGCTGAGCGGCGCCAATCAAGCGCATGCAGTGATGCATCCGGCCCGGCCCCAATCGGCTCTGGGCGATTTCGAAACCGCGCCCTTCACCGAGCAGTACATTTTCCGCGGGTACCCGTACATTGTTGAACACCAGCTCCGCGTGACCAATCGGCGCATCGTCATAGCCCAGTGTGGTCAGCGGCCGGATAATCTCAAGGCCGGCCGTGTCTTTGGGTACCAGCACCTGGGTTTGCTGCTGATGGCGGTTGGGATTATCCGGATCAGACTTACCCATCACGATGAAGATTTTTGTGCGCTCGTACATGGCGCCGGTGATAAACCACTTGCGCCCGTTCAGTACCCACTCGTCACCGTCGCGCTCAATCCGCAGCTCAATGTTGGTCGCATCGCTGGAGGCAACCTGTGGCTCGGTCATGGCGTAGGACGACCGAATCTCGCCATTGAGCAGCGGTCTCAGCCACCTGTCTTTCTGGGCCTCTGTACCGAAATTCATCAGCACTTCCATATTGCCGGTATCGGGCGCATTACAGTTAAACACTTCAGGGCTCCACTGCACCCGACCCATCAGTTCAGCCAGCGGCGCGTAGTCACTGAAGCTGAGGCCGCCGAGGTCGCAGTACTCCGCGTGCGATGGCGGTACAAACAGATTCCACAGGCCGGCGGCTCTCGCTTTGGCTTTCAACTCATCCATCAGCGGCAGGGCCGCAAAGCGATTTTCAGCGTCGTGTAGCTGACGGGCGTACTGCACCTCGTTCGGGTAAATGTAGTCGTCAAAAAACCGTTCGAGTGTTTGCAGGAGTTGCTGGGACTTTGCTGAAGGTGTGAAATCCATGGTCGTGTTCCCGATCAGAATAGGAGAAGCGCTGATTGATTCACTATTCACGTCATTACACGGCGACGCAATGACGAATGAACAAAGGCTCCTCAGGTATAAGTAATCAAATGACGGTGCTGACTGGGCTCCAGGTGCGGCACCGCGTTAAACATATTGAGCCGCCAGTGTTTGCGATTGCCGAAGTAGCGGGTGATACCGGTATTGACGGCCTGCAGATTGAGATTGACCATCTGCTCCACGCCCAGTGACATAACCTCCCGCACCACGGCGCTGATCGGACCACCGGAACTGACCACCAGCACCCGCCCGCGCGTTGCGGCAATTTCTGCCAGCGTGCCGCGCACCCGCGTTTCAAAACCGCCCCAGTCTTCGGCCAGCCCGTCCAATTCATTGCGATTCCAGGCCAGCAAAGCCTCGCGCAGACAACCGTAAAAGGTTCGCGCGTCAGTTATATCCAGCTCAGCTTCTGCGCCAAGACACTGACTGCGATAGGCCACTACCAGCGCGTGAAAATCAAACTCGTTAAGCCCGGCAAGCTCCACTGCCGACGGCAGCGCCGGCAGGGCCTGCTGAATACCCGCAAGGGTTTCCCGGTGACGGCGCAGGGTGCCGGTAAACACCCTGTCAAACTGCGGCTCGGTCGCCGCAAAATGCTCGCCGAGAATGCGCGATTGCTCCCAGCCCAGCTCCGTGAGCCGGTCATAGTTATCGGTGCCAAAGGCCGCCTGGCCGTGCCGCACCATCAGGATTTCTGCCATAAAAAGCGCTCGCCCAGAATAGAGGCAACAGCATACGGCTTTTTGAACTATTACTTAAATTGATTAGATTTATTCGCGCTTATTAATCTTATTGATAGAGGCTGCGCTGCCACATCTGGCCTGAGCTCTGGCGAAAAGAGCTCAGGCAGAAAAGCGATTGTAATTGCGGAGATACTGAATGAACTTGTCCCGGGGCAGTGGCGGCGAATAGTAATAGCCCTGCACATAGTCACAGTTAAGCTGGCGCAGTATCGCGAGCTGACCGGCGGTTTCCACGCCTTCGGCCACCACATTGAGCCGCAGACTCTGCGCCATTGAGATAATGGCTCTAACCAGCGAGCGGGCATCACCGTTGCCTTCAATGTCACAGATAAACGACTTATCGATCTTGACAATATCGACCGGGAATTTCTGCAGGTAGCTGAGCGATGAATAACCGGTGCCAAAATCATCTATCGCAATTTTCAGACCGGCTTTACGCAACTCCATCAGGTGCTCAATGGTTTCGCTGCTTTCCTGCATCAAGAGATTTTCGGTTATCTCAACCGTGATATTCGGGAACAGTTCCTGCGCTCTGAGCTGCTCGAGCACCGAGCTGTGGGTTCGCGATTCTTCAACAAACTCCCGGGTGGATTTATTAAAGGCCATGCTGATTGTCCGGCCGGTTTCCGCATTTATGGCGGCAACGTCCTCACAGGCCTGCAGCATGACGAATTCACCCAGCTCGCCAATCAGGCCGGTATCCTCTGCCAGCGATATAAATTCCTGAGGCGGGATGTCACCCCAGCGCGCCAGCGCTTCGCACTTCACAATCTCGCCACTGCGAACATCGACAATGGGCTGGTAAAAAACGGATAGCTCGCGCTCCTTCAGAGCCGTCGCAAGCTGCATATGCATTCTGTGACGTCGGTCCACGTCCTCCTGCATGGAGGCCGTGAAATAACGCGCTGTGTTGCGCCCGGCCGCTTTCGCCGCGTACATCGCCTGGTCTGCATGTCGCAACAGAGTTTCCACATCGCTGGCGTCCTGCGGGAACAGGCTGATGCCGATACTGGCGGTAATATGAACCTCGTGCTCGTCAATCATTATCGGCTCCTGAGTCAGGGCGATAATTTCCTGAGCGACACGGGTACAGGAGTCTGCATCAGTGATACCGGGCAACATGACGGTAAACTCATCACCGCCCAAACGAGCAACGACATCCTCGTCGCGCAGCATGGCGCTGAAGCGATGCCCCAGCGACTTCAGCAACTGGTCACCGACTCCGTGACCCAGCGAATCGTTGATGTCTTTAAAGTGATCGAGGTCGATAAACAGCACCGCAATCTTGTAGGCATAACCGCGCGGCGATGCCAGCGCCGCCGCAAGGCGCTGGCTGAACTGGATGCGATTGGGCAAACCCGTGACCGGATCTGTGGTTGCATGGTATTGAATGGTTTTGTCCGCCTGACGGATGGGGGAGATATCCTGAACCACGCCGTGCAAATGGGTAATGCGACCATCGCTGCGCGCGGGTTCAACAATATGGCGGAGCCACACCGGTGAGCCGTCATCGCGCTCAACCATAACCTCAAAATCCTGAATTTCGCCGGTATCGATCGCCTCGCGAATTCGGGTGCGGATCAGGTTGCGGCTGGCATCATCGTAAAAGTTGAACCAGCGTGTTGGCGAGGCGCCTTTGCCTGCGTCGGGCGTTGTACCGTGCAGCAGGTACACTTCGTCGGTCACATATTCGCAGCCGCTGCGCAAATCGATTTCCCAGCCACCGACATCGGCGCTTTGACTCACCCGGCGCAGTAGGCCTTCGTTGCGCTTGAACTCATTGCTTATCTGCAGTCGCGCGCTGAACTGACGCAGAGCAAGATAGAGTGCCAGCCCCAGCGCAAGGGCAAGACCCAGTGCGGTCGGCCAGTACCAGGCCAGCGAGGCCGGCAAGTCACGCCACCCCCCCTTGGGCAGGGCGGCAATTTCCCACTCCACCGCACCCAGCGAGACTTGCATGCTGACCGGCTCACGGTCGAATACATCCATATCACCGTAAATCAGTGGCTCACCATTCACAGCCCAGGCCAGACGGCCGTGACGTATGGCTATCTCCAAACCCAGATTGGGCGCGTTCAAGCCGACATCATCGATCAAGCGGTCAAAATCCACCGGCGCCGAGACAATGCCCCAGAAGCTGTCTGTTCCAGGCTTGGAGAGGTAAACCGGCGCTCTTCCGATAATTGCTCGCCCGCCCTGCACCAGCTCCAGTGGCCCGGCGACGATCATGCGTCGCAGATCCCGGGCCAGCTCAACCATCGGCAGCTGCTCGGCATTGGTTCGATAGTTGAGGCCGACGGCTTTTTCATTGCCCGCCAGTGGATAAACATGGCGCACCACCAGATCCGGCGCTGCCGCAACATTCACCAGCAGCGGGTCCTGATCAATCAGGCCGCCCACAAATTCGGAAAAGCGTTTCTGATCAAGGTCGGGCTCTGAGGCAATCAAACCCACCACCCCCCGCAGCAAGGCGAACTGTCCATTGATCCTGCCCTCAAGCTGCACCCGGATACCGGCCAGCTGAGCCCAGACATCTTTGTGTTGCTGGTCTTGATGACGCTCCTTTAACTGCACCTCGAGCGCGTAAGCCAGGGCAACAACGATGCCGGCCGCAGCGAGCGGAAGCGAATAACGGCCTGGCAAGCGAATCAGCAGTATCGCCAGCACAAGGCCACCACCAAGCAGAACCATCGCAAACCAGGGGGTCTTTGGCGCAGCTTCCGGTCGATCCATCCGAAAGTGCAGTTCGCTGCCGGGGTATTCAGCTTGCAGCAGGCCCGCATCGCTCAGCAGTCGGTGCATTTGCCGCCAGCGCTCCGGCTCATTCAAACCCACCGGAATATGGGGGTAGTACAGCAGGCTGCTGGTGTTATCGGCGAAAAAGCGGTTGTATCCCTCCAGCGACTCAAAGGGGTTGAATTGACGCGGCAAGGCAGCGATGCGCTCAATCATTTCTTCCCTATGGGTCATGGCGTAGTGCCAGCCCTGCAGGCTCGCCTCAAGAAAGCGGCGCACCCGGTCGGGCGAGCGGTTGATCACCCGCTGATGGGTATAGAGGGTGTCGCCAAAAAAAGTCGGTTCGATATCAGAAATAGCCAGCGTACGGACATCAAGACCTGCTTCCCGGGCCTCGTACTCCGCCGAAATCCCGTAGGTCAGAAGCACATCGGCCTTCCCCGACTGCAGGGTTTTCAGCGTCAGCGGCTCGTCAACCAGCACGGGGGGCTCTGCCCGGTTTACCCTTGCCGCTATCAGCGCCTGCAGTTCCTTGGCGACGAAGTCGTTGGGGTTGACCGCGATGCGCAGTCCGGAAAGATCGCGCAATGAGCGCAGCTGGAGATCCGCCAGTGTAACCAGAGCGCCAGGGCTGCGCTGAAAGATGGGGGCCAGAACAACCAGCGGATGCCCCTGATCGCGCCCCACCAGAATATCGCTGCCACCAATGGCAAAGTCGGCGCGACCGTCGATAAGCTCCTGCTGGACGTTGCGGAAGCGACCGGCCTCATCCGCCAGCGGAACAATATCGACCTCCAGTCCTGCGGCTGCATAGTAGCCCTGCCACAGCGCCGCGTAATAGCCCGCGAACTGGAATTGGGGCTCCCATTTAAGCTGCAAAACAACTCGCTCATTCGCCAGACTCGCAGAAGCCAGAGCAAGCAGCAGCAACGCTCGTGCGATAGTGACCATCAATTTCAGCGAACCTCGAGATTCTGGAGGGTTTCAGTCTACGCGATACCGGCGATACCACCATCGCGGTATCTACTTACCCTCTATCGGGCTTTATTGCCGGGCGCTTTACAGGCACACTGCGCGCTGCCCAGACCACCACCTCGAATTGATATGCCATTACTCAGCGCCAAAAGCCTCGAATTTGCCATTGGCCAGCAGATACTGCTGGACAAAGCCGACCTGCAACTCGACCCCGGCGAGCGGGTCTGTCTGGTCGGTCGCAACGGCTCCGGCAAATCCACCCTGCTCTCAATTATCGCCAGCGAACTCCTGCCCGACGGTGGAGAAATTCAGCTGGATCAAGGGGTTAAAGTGGCCAGCATGCCGCAGGCGCCGATAGACGCCACACCGGGCACCACCGTGTTTCAGGCGGTGGCCGAAGGCCTGGAAAACGCCGGAAAGCTGCTGGCGCGCTACGAGTCGCTGGCGGCAGAAGGCAATATGGACGAGCTGGCCAAGGTTCAGGAGCAACTTGAAGCCGAAGGTGGCTGGGAGTTTCACCAGCGCATCGAGCACACCCTGAGCCGTCTGCAACTGGATGGTCAGCAGACCTTGAGCGAGCTCTCCGGCGGCTGGCGTCGCCGGGTCGCCCTCGCCCGCGCGCTGGTCGCCCAACCCGACATTCTGCTGCTGGACGAGCCCACCAACCATCTGGATATCGCCGCCATCGAATGGCTGGAACAGGCGGTACTGGGCTTTGAGGGCTGCGTGCTGTTCATCACCCACGACCGCGCCTTGATCAACAAACTCGCCACCCGCATTGTGCTGCTCGATCGCGGCCAGCTGCGCAGTTACCCGGGCAATTTCGACGAATACAGCCGCCGCCTCGAAGAAGATCTGCGCATCGAACAGGAGCAGAACGCCCTGTTCGACAAGCGCCTGGCCGAAGAAGAGCGCTGGATTCGCACCGGTATCAAGGCCCGGCGCACCCGCAACGAAGGCCGCGTTCGAGCGCTTAAACGGTTGCGCGAAGAGTACGCCCAGCGCCGTAATGTGCAGGGCAATGCCCGGCTCAATCTGGATCAGGGCGAGCGCAGCGGCAAGCTGGTGGCAGAACTCAAATCCGTCAGTCACGGCTACGGTGACAAGCTGTTGATCGACCGGCTCGACCTGACCGTCAGTCGCGGCGACAAACTGGCGCTGATCGGCCCCAACGGGGTTGGCAAGACCACTCTGCTGCGGCTGATCGTCGGCGAACTGGAGCCCAACACCGGCAGCGTGCGCCAGGGCAGCAAGCAGCAGATCGCCTATTTCGATCAGATGCGCTCGGTGCTGGACGACAACAAATCGGTGGTGGACGTGGTCGGCCAGGGCCGGGAAAGCCTGACGGTTAACGGCAAGCAGAAACACATCATCAGTTACCTGGGCGACTTCCTGTTTACCGCCGAGCGCGCCCGCTCCCAGATCCGGGTGCTGTCAGGGGGCGAACGCGCCCGGGTGATTCTCGCCCTGCTGTTCAGCCAGCCCGCCAATATTCTGGTATTGGATGAACCGACCAACGACCTGGATATGGAAACGCTGGAGCTGCTGGAAGAACTGCTGACCGAGTTTGACGGCACCGTACTGCTGGTCAGTCACGACCGGGCCTTTGTCGACAATGTGGCCAGCGCCTGTCTGCTGTTTGAAGGCAATGGCCGGATCGACAACTTTGTCGGCGGCTACAGCGACATCCCGCCGGCCCGCCTCAAAGCGGCCTTTACTCCCGGCACTGGCGGAAACAACAGCGCCGGCAAGCTCGCATCGCAGGCAACGGCACCGGACAACAAGCCCGCCAAAAAGAAACTGAGCTACAAACTGCAGCGCGAACTCGACAGCCTGCCGGACCGGATCGCAGAACTGGAAGCCGAGATTGAAGCGCTGAGCGAGCGCTCTCAGCAGAGCGACTTTGCCGACCTGTCGCCGGAACAGATCACCGCCCACTGGGAACAGGTGTCAGCGCGGCAGGCGGAACTCGACGAGGCCATGGAGCGCTGGCTGGAACTGTCAGAAATGTAAGTCCATCGTGGAAACTACGCATGGCGCAATTCCGACCGGAGTTTATTGTCGGAGATCAACCATACGAACCTTCCCATGAGCATAAAACTTCGTCTGACAGTCTGCCGCAAACACGGCGCGCAATCCTCGCAACCTTCACCGGAAGGGGAATACCTCGTCGCCCTGCGCACCGACACGCCGGAAAGCTGCCTGGCCAGTGCCGCCTTTGACGCGGTGCTGTGCAATTTCCCGGATGCCCACGGTGAGGATTTCAACGTCAAAACCCGGGACCTCGAAGGGCACATTGTGCTCGACACCGAACTGCCCGCCTACGGCGTCATGAAGCAGTACGGCCTCAGCGTTACCCCCCTGCCCTGAACTTATTCCTCACCAAAGCGCTCCTATCAAAGCACCACCAGCGCTGCGTGGACCGCCATCCACAGTACTGCCAGTGAGCTGATCGTAAAGATCATCAGCCGTGGCAGCACCCGATTGACCGTTGCCTGAACCAGGCTGTGCACCACACGCAGGCCCACATAAACCCAGGCGACGGTGACGATCAATGTGCCCGCAGTTCCGATCAGAGCCCAGACCACGGCGGTGGCATAGAAAATCGTGGGGTGTTCCATCAGGTGATTGTAGTTATCCGCCTTCCACTGAATTTCCTTCGGCAATAATTTGCTGAGCTCGGCCGTGCGCTCTCCCTTCTGCGGGTGAATGCGGTTTTTGGCCATATAGGGGATGCGGGTGAGGGCCATCCAGGCCTGCATGAAACAGGTCCAGAGTACGAGGGCGATTACGGGGCCGAGTATCGGGTCGTGGGTGCTTATCACTGTGGGCTACCTTATTGTTATTGCGGTGCAGCCAGCCTATGCCGGCAGCGCCGCCCGCGCAAGCCGGCGCTCAGCCCCGGGATTTTTCCCGCCACAGATCCGCCCATACCGGAATCGCCTGGCCGGGCATGGGCTTGGCGATATAAAAGCCCTGAGCCAGGTGGCAACCGGCGCCAGCCACATAGTCCCAGTCGGCCTTGCTCTCCACGCCTTCGGCAACGATCGTCATATCGAGCTCGGTGGCCAGGCGCACGCTGCTGTTAACGATGGCCTGCAGGGGACTGCGCTCGCTCACGCCGGCAACGAAAGAACCGTCAATCTTGAGCTCATTGAAGGGGATCTGGCGCAACTGTGCCAGAGACGAGTAGCCGGTACCGAAATCGTCGATGGACAGATTAAAGCCCTGCAGGCGCAGCCGGCTGAGAATATCGAGGCCGCGCGACGCCGGGTCGATAACCTTGCTCTCGGTCAGCTCCAGAGTAATCTTTTCCGGGTCGATGCCTGCGCGTTCGCAGTAGCCCAGCAACTGTTCAGGCAGATTCAGATCGTTGAGTCCCGCCGTCGAAAGATTGATCGACAACTGTGGGCTGAAACCCTGCCTGGACCAGCCGGCCAGATCGGCAAAGGCCCGATCGATTACGCCATGGGTGAGCGATTCAATCAGCCCCTCCTGTTCAGCCACCGGGATAAAGGCCTCCGGACTAATGGTTTTAGTGCCCTTGACCCAGCGCAGCAACACTTCCACCGAGTGAAAACGGCGATCGCTCAACGCCACCTTGGGCTGGTAGTGGTTGACGAACTCGCCGCGATTGAGCGCTCGAACAATATCGTCGCGGCTGACCGTAAAAGTCGGCGGCGGCGTCATGCTTTGTTCGCGCTTTAGCAGGACCTTTACCGCCTCCAGGCTGGCGGGCTTGGGCAGGCTACCGAGCACGTACAGGCCCTGGTTTTCGGCGATCTGTTGGGCGGCGGACAGCATCTGGTCGCTCTGGCCACTGCAGAAGATGAGTTTTCCACGATAGCTGGCCGCGGCGAGGTGGCGAACGAAGGTGATGCCGTCCATCGCTGGCATGCGCAGGTCCAGCACCACCAGGTCGATATTGTGGCCGCCATCTTTGGCAAGACGCTGCGAACTGGCCAGCGGGTCGGTATGGGCCGAAACAAGGCTATCCGGCAGGCAGGCGGCGAACTGCCTTTGGGTTAGTTTGGCGGCAAAGGGGTCGTCGTCGATTACCCAGACTTCGTTCATATTAACCTCAGGTTTGGGGCAGGCCCAGCTGCCTTTGCAGGGCATTTACCACCCGCTGGTGGCGCGCCTTCAGTGTCGTAAGGGCAGCGCCGGCGGCACTGCCGCTCATTGCGGCCACCGCCTGCTCAAAATTTTCCAGCTGGTCGCCGAGACCGCTGGCGCCAATCGCGCGCGAGGAGGATTTGAGCTTGTGCGCAGTCTCCGCCGCCGCAGCCAGATCGCCCTGATCGATCAGCCGCCCGAGCTCTGCCAGTTGCGCCCGGGACGAGGCCAGGTAGTCCAGTGCCAGCTCCTGAAGCAATTCAGCATCATCGCCGATCACCTGGCGCTGAACGGCCAGATCAATCTCGCTGTCTATATCCGCGCTCTCAGCCTGCTGGCGTTGCGCCTGTGGACGCGCTTCCGGCACCAGTGCCGGCGCCAGCTGCCCGATAGTATCCAGCAGCCGCTGCCCGGTGGTGGGCTTGACCAGGTAAGCGTCCACACCCTTCGCCGTTGCCCGAGCCTTTTCATCACGTGAGGCATTGGCCGACAGCGCGATAATGCGGGTAGGGCTCGCCGCATCCTCTTCGGCGCGGATATGGCGGGCCATCTCGTAGCCATCCATTTGCGGCATATGAATATCGGTAATCACCAGGGGGTAGCGCTGCTCGCGCC
>PAKT01000042.1 GCA_002710725.1 Spongiibacteraceae bacterium | reverse complement strand
CGGTGTAAGTATTAGTATGCAAGGCATTCATCGGGCTGCCGTGGGCCAGAAACAGGGCGGGCTGGGTCATTCTGATGGCTCCGGTAATTCCGCGCTGCAGAACCGGCAGAAGAGCGCGTCCTGTTCGTGACCGCCGCGCTCGCAGTGGCTGCAGCGTACCGGGCGGCGCCGGCGCTGGCTCTCTTGAATCAGTTCTGCGCTGAAGATGCCTGTGGGTATGGCTATGATAGCGTAGCTGGTAAACATGGCTATTGCCGCTACAAACTGGCCGAGGGGAGTCTGTGGCGTGATGTCCCCATAGCCCACTGTCGTGATGGTGACAATCGCCCAGTAAATGCTTTTTGGCAGGCTGGTATATCCGGACTCGGGCCCTTCAATCACATACATCAGCGAACCGAAAATCACGACCACGGTAATGACGCTGAAGCCAAAGATGATAATTTTGCGCCGCGCCGCAACCAGTGTGCGTATCAGCAGGTTGGCGTCCGCCAGATAGCGCAGCAGCTTCAGTACCCGGAAAATACGCAGTACCCGCAGCAGACGAATCACCAGCAGTTGCTGAGCGCCGGGGAACATCAGGGCCAGGTAGGTGGGCAGAATAGACAGCAAGTCGACCAGTCCGTAGAAACTGAACAAATAGGCCCGGCGATTGGGAGAGCAGTAAAGTCTGGCTAAAAACTCCAGCGTAAACAAGACAGTGAAAAACCACTCTATATCAAAAAACAGATCACCATAATGTTCGTTCAGTGGCGCTATGCTATTGAGCAGCAGCACGCTGACACTGCAGAGAATCGCAGCGATCAGCAGCAAATCAAACATTTGGCCAGCGCGACTTTCGGTGCCGAAAATGATGTCGTACAGCCGCTTCTTCAGTGGCATCGCTACTCCACGCTGGCAATCATAGCGGCCGTCAGAGTGGCCAGGTCCTCATTGCTCATTATATAGGGAGGCATGGTGTAGACCAGCTTGCCGAAGGGACGAACCCATACACCGTTGTCGACGAAGCGCTGCTGATGAGTGCGCAAATCCAGCGGTGACTTCAGCTCGATCACGCCAATCGCGCCCAGTACCCGTACATCGTTGACACACTCCAGAGCGCGGGCCGGCTCCAGGCCTTTCTTAAGCGCGGTTTCTATGCGCTGGATTTCCCCCCGCCAGTCCTGTGACAGTAGCAGCTCGATACTGGCGTTAGCAATGGCGCAGGCCAGGGGGTTGCCCATAAAGGTGGGGCCGTGCATAAACGCGCCGGCTTCGCCCCGGCTGATCACGTCGCTCACCTCATCGCTACACAGAGTGGCCGCCAGCGACAGGTAGCCTCCGGTAAGGGCTTTACCCAGGGCGAGAATATCCGGGCTGAGCTTGGCATGATTCGCCGCAAACAGCTCGCCACTGCGACCAAAACCCGTGGCGATTTCATCGAATACCAGCAGCACATTGTAGCGATCACAGAGCTCCCGGAAGATTTTCAAATAGCCTGGAGAGTAAAAGCGCATACCCCCCGCACCCTGAACGACCGGTTCCACAATCAGCGCCGCAAGCTCATGATGGTGCTGGGAAAACAGCGCTTCAAGGGCGGCAATGTCGTCGTCCGCAGGCTGTTCATCAAAGCCTGCCTGCGGCGCAGGGGCGAAATGATGCTTTGGCAGAATATCGCTGAACAGGTGGTGCATGCCCGTCACCGGATCGCACACGGCCATCGCCCCAAAGGTGTCGCCGTGATAGCCGTTGCGCAGTGCCAGCAGTTTGTGTTTTTGCGCCTTTCCGCGCGAGGCCCAGTACTGCAGGGCCATTTTGATAGCCACTTCCATGGCAACGGACCCGGAGTCGGCGATAAAGACCCGATTCAAGCCTGCGGGGGTCATTTCAACAAGCTTCTGACAAAGGGCGACTGCAGGAGCGTGGGTCAGACCGCCAAACATCACATGCGACATGGACTGCAGCTGCTCTGTGGCCGCCTGGTTGAGCGCCGGGTGGTTATAGCCGTGAATGGCCGACCACCAGGAAGCCATGCCGTCGATGATTTCGCGACCATCCGCCAGTGTCAGGCGCACGCCGTTGGCGCTGACCACCGGAAACACCGGCGGCGGATTATCAAATGAGGAGTAGGGGTGCCAGACGTGCTGGCGATCCCATTCGGCGAGCTTTGGCGTCCATTCGGCGGGCATAAGGGGCGAAGTTACCTTGAGGTTGAGTTTGCAGACAGGGAATCACTGCATGCAGCGGTGGAAATTACGTATTTCTGCCGATGTGCGGCAATGCTAATTTTCACCCTATCAAGAAGGGCTTAGCAGCCCTTGGCTATCGGATGATACAGGCGGGGTTTCCATGCAGGCAAGTCAGAGAGAAAGACGAATTGGCGTAGACAGCGTCCCAGATAATCTGGAGTCGTATCTCAATCCCTCGCAGATCTCGACGCTGCATAAGGTCGAGCATTTCGGCTGGGCGTTGAAGTATGTGCGCCGGCCGCTGTTTATGGAGCCGGTGCCGATCCTGGTGCACCAGGATATGGGTACCTATGCGGTACTGGAAATGGACGGCAGCCTGAATCGCAATGTGGATGTGGCGCTGCGGTTCTGAAACCGCAGCCCCAAGCCCGTCTCGTTAGCCTGCGAGATCAGTAACCCGCGAGAGACCGAATCAGCCACGCTGTCCAGGCATTGGGCAGCAGCTTACGCAGTAATCGCAGGGTGCCGTACTTGAGCCCCACTACGTGGTGAACCCGCGGCGTAGTCAGCGACTTCAACACCACCTTCGCAATATCTTCCGCCTTCAGATCGACGCCCATGCTGTCGATAATCTTGCTTTCATTGCCCTGCAGCAGCGGGGTGCGCACAAATGAGGGCTCTACCGCAGTCACGTGAATGCCGTGCTGCTTCCACTCAATATTCAGTGCTTCGGTAATACCCTTTACCCAGAACTTGGTTGCCGAATAATTGGCCAGGCTCGGTATCCCGTAAACCGATGAGGCTGAGGACATGGTAATCGCCCAGGATTGCTCCCGTTGCTTCAGATATTCAAAAGCGAAGTAGAAACCGTCCAGCACGCCGCGAATATTGATATCGATCGCTAGGTGGTGGCGCTCCAGCGGGATCTGCTCGAAGGGCGCGATATCCATGATGCCGGCGCAGTTAAAGATCGCATCCAGGTGACCGACGGAGGCCACATACGCATCGATAGCCGTTTTCAACTCGTCAGATTGGGTAACGTTACAGATATGAACGCTGCATTTGTCGGCGCCAAGTTCCTGTTGCAGGTTGTCCAGTGCCTCACGGTTGATATCGAGCAGGCCGATATGCCAGCCCTCGCGCGCCAGCAGTTCAGAGGTCGCACGACCAATGCCAGAGGCGGCGCCGGTGATAATAATGGTTTTCATGGTGTTGCTCCGTTGCTTAAGCAGCGTCTAAGGAAGACGCGGGTTGAATTTGTGGGGGGCGCTGCCATTCCGGGGGCTTCCACAGGTGGGCAAGTCGCAGATGCAGAGGGCCGGGCGCCAGCATGTCGCCAAACATATCGCGCCACTCGTGGAAATTCAGTGTGAACAGGTTGCGGCTTTTGACCTGCCGCGGAATACCGTACTCCACCGGCTCTTCGTCCAGCTCAGGCTGAAACGTACCGAACAGGCGATCCCAGATAATGAGGATGCCGCCGTAATTTTTATCGATATAGACATCGTTGCGACCGTGGTGGGCGCGATGGTGGCTGGGGGTGTTGAAAATAAACTCGACCAGCGGTGACAGGCGTCCGACGGATTCCGTGTGGACAAAATATTGGTAAGCCAGATTGATCGAGTAGGCCACCAGTACCGCCGCCGGTGGAAAGCCGGCCAGAATCAGGGGGACCCAAAACACCTGGCTCAGATTCAGCGAATAGGTCATGCTCTGGCGCATGGCCGTGCTCAGGTTCATGTGTTCGCCCGAGTGGTGGACCACATGGGCGCACCAGAACCAGCGAATGCGATGGGAAGCGCGGTGAAACCAGTAGTAGAAAAACTCCTGAGCAAACAGCAGCACCGCCCACATGGGCAGGGTCATTTCGATGGTGGTCAGCCGGAACTCCCAGAGCAGTGCCATGGCCAGACCGAGGAAGAGGGCGTGGTAGAGCAGCTCGACCAGCTGGTAGCTCGCGCCTAGGCTGAAATTGGTGAAAATATCGGCGAGCTGGAAGTGCCCGGTGCGCTTGCGGTGGCGCATCACCAGATACTCCAGCGCCAGCGCCAGCATAAACACCGGTGTGAGCGACATCAGCAGCATCTGCTTCGGCTCTGGTGAATGCCCGGTCAGGGCAATGTAATAATCAATCCAAGCGGTCATAGGTCCCCCTATCGTGAGGCCCATCATGCCGAAAAGATGAAAAGACTAATTGACCGCCACGGACAGTTTTTTGATAATCGGCGCCATGCAGCGCGAAGCCTATATCTCCACCGCTTACGTCGGCCTGCTTTTCGAGTACCTGAAGGGGCGAGGTTATGACCCGGAAGCGCTGCTTGGAGCACCCTGGCCCGACACTTCCAGCGACCCGCTCGGACGCTTTCCCATGTCCGAATGGCAGCGCTTGCTGAACCGTGCCGACGACGTTTTACAGATGCCTGCCATGGGCATCGAAATAGGCCGGCTCATAACCCCGGCGCATATCGGTATTCTCGGCTACGCGCTGCTGGCCTGTACCAATCTGGCTCAGGCGCTGTCGCGATTGGAGCGTTACGTTCGGCTGATCTATGACCACGGCCCGATGGATACCCACTTCAAAGGCAACAGTATCGAGCTGGAGTGGGGGGAGAGCTGTGTTCAGCCGGGCCAGTTGGTGGATGAGGTGGCGATTACCGCGCTGGTGCAGTTTGCCCGCAATGTTACGGATCGCCACCTGACACCGGAATATGTGTGTTTTCTCAACCCCGAACCCGCCGATGTCAGCGTCTATGAACGCTATTTCGGCTGTCCCGTGGCCTTCAATCAGCGCAGCACCATCGTACGCTTTCCCATTGAGTCGCTTGAGCTGCCCCTGCGTCAGGCGGACCCGGCGCTGCTCAGCATTCTGGAGACGCAGGCCGACAAACTGCTGGCGGAACTGCCTCAGGGCGATGGTTTTGACCAGAAGGTGAGGCTGGCGATTTCCCGGCATTGTCGCAGCGGCAGTCCGTCGCTGGAGCAGGTTGCCTCCGATATGAAAATGTCCGGCCGCAGCCTGCAACGCAAGCTTCAGAAACGCGGGCTCAGCTTTCAGGTGCTGCTGGATGAGACTCGACTTACTCTGGCCAAGGATTATCTGCGGGAAGGGCATCTGCAGCTAACGGAAGTGGCGCAGATGCTGGGCTACTCCGAACAGAGTGCTTTCAATCACGCTTTTCGTCGCTGGACGGGTATCTCGCCGCGCAAATTCCGGCAGATGCACTTCTCCATCTGAGGCCGCAACGAAAAACGCCCGGCAAGAGCCGGGCGTTTGGTTAGGGCCAGACCGGCACTTAGTACTCGTAGCGGAACTCAAGGCCGTAGGTGCGCGGTTCACCGTAAAAGCTGAAGAAGGTACCCAGAGACGAGCCGACAGAAGCCGCGCCGGGCAGGTAGCGCTCGTCAGTCGCGTTTTTGACGAAGGCAGCCACCGAGGTGCGGTAGTCAAGGCTCGACCAGCTGAAGCGCAGGTCCACCAAGGTCTTGGCGTCATCACCCGCCAGCGACTTGTCCCGCTCATAGGCTTCAAAGGAACCGCGGTCCAGACCCAGATAGATCTCGCTCTTATAAGAGGCATCTATGCGAGGGGTGAAGGCGCCAACCGAGGTGTCCCATGTGTACTGCACACCCACCGAATAGGTCTGCTCAGGTGACACCGGGAAGGGCTCATCGGTGCGATCCACATTCACCGTATTGCCCAGCGAGGCTTGCAACAGATCACGGTCGCTGAACTCGGTGAAAGTGTAGTCGTTGTAGCTGGCGGAGAAGTTTACCAGCATATTGGCTGAAGGCATCCACTGGATCTCCAGCTCGGTGCCGTTGATTTCAGAGTTGCCCGCGTTGTCGAATACCACCGCCAGATTGCCGGCCGAGTCGGTCTGCACCTGAATCAGCTGTTGGTCGGTAAACTCCATGGTATAGATCGCGCCGTTGATGCGCAGTGAGCGCTGCAGAGCTTCGATCTTGTAGCCAAACTCCAGGTTTTTAACTTCTTCCGGTTCTACCTGCTGCAGGCCGTCCTGCACCCGTGGCTCGAAGAAACCTGATTTGAAACCGTCGCTGTAGGTGGTGTAGAGCGTCACACTGGAAAAGAAGCCGTCGCCGAGATCGGGAATAGTGTAAGACAGTGAAGCCATCGGCGTGACTTTGCTGAAAGTCTTTTCTTTTGACTGATCCAGAAATGGCGTGCTGTTCATCGGGAAATCGTCGATGCCGTTGCCGTCCAGATCGGGGAACAGCGCGGCGGCCAAGCCGACTGGATCGCCTGCCCAGGGAACGTTCGACTGACAGACACCCGGTAGCTCCGGCCCCAGGCAGGCGCCGACCAGGCCGGCGGCGCGCATGCGGTTTTCAATGGCGGTAGTGTCGGCCTGAGTCAGCACCAGTTCCGATTCGCGCTTTTCTGACGTCCAGCGCACGCCCAGCGTCAGCTCCAGCATCTCGGTAATGTCGAAGGAGGTCTGAACATAAGCGGCGAGAGTATTGTTGGTCAGGTCAAACTCGTTCTGCTGAATCGGGTTGCCGGTGACGGCACCGATAAAGGGTACACCTACAGCGAGGCTGCCAATTCCGGGAATGTTGACGGGGCCTCCACCGACTGCGATGGGGCGTGTCGGTTCTTGACCCGCAGCAAGTTCAGCGATGGTCTGTGAGTCGAGGCCGCCAAGTCCGGAAACCAGAGTGAAGGGCTCGAAGTTCTCCTCCAGCATATAGAACACGCCGCCGGTATAGCGCAGGCGCTCATTGTAGAAACCGCCGCTGAACTGAAGTTCAGCGCTGAGTGATTTCTGCTCGCTGTCGCCGTCGTTGTGGGATTCGGACCAATTCCCAGGGCCACCGTCCTGATCGCTTGTGACGAGGGGGCCTTTTTCTGCTTTACGGGCGCCAAATACCGCTTTGAGCTGGTGATCGGGGCTGTAAAACCATTCGATAGTAGTACCGAACAGGGCCTGCTGCTGATCCCAGTTAAGGTTCGGCGCCGGGCCGGTGTTGCTCTTAAGATCGCCAAGGCGCTCTTCGGAGTTGGATTCACAGTTTTCGCGGTAGGCCGTGGGCTGGGCGGGATTGGTGTCGCCGGGCCACATCAGGTAGAGACCTTCCAGAAACAAAGCCTGATCATTGTTGATCCGGCAATTGTTGTGTTCGAGTGTGTCGTCGCGGTCGCTTAAAAACAGCAGCGTGTCGACGGTAACGCTGTCGCTGGCGTGCCAGCGGGTCTGGAACAGGCCGGCGAGGCGATCGACAGAGCCGCCTTTCTGCCCCGAAACAACGTCTTCGGTAAAGCCGTCGCGCCGACGATGGTTAAGAGCAGCGCGCACCGAAAAATTTTCAGTAATAGGCTGCGTCCAGGCGGCGCGCACAGTTTGCGCGCCGAGGCTGCCGAGCGTAACGTCAACGTAGCCTTCCTGGGTGTCGCCCGGTTTGGCCAGGGTCAGCACCATGGCGCCACCGGTGGTGTTCTTGCCGAACAGGGTGCCCTGCGGTCCGCGCAGAACCTGCACGTTTTCGATATCCACGGTGTCCAGCAGCTGGCTGTCGGAGCGGGGAATAAACAGGTCGTCAAGGTAGACGCCGACAGTCGGGTCAACCCGGGCAAAGCCCGAGCGCTGACCGACGCCGCGAATATAGATCTGGCTGGCACGGCCCTGACTGATTTCCAGACTCGGCACGCTTTTGGTCAGTTCACTGGTATTGGCAATGCCCCGTTGACGCATGGCGTCACCGGAAAGCGCCGATACCGCGACGGGTGCGGTTTGCAGGTTTTCTTCCCGGCGGCGGGCCGTGACCACCACTTCCTCGAGCACGGCCCGTTTGACCGGGGCCTTTGCTGGCTGGGCAGCGCTGTCGGGAGACTGTTGTGCGTGCGCGCTGCCTAAGAGGAGTGAGGCGCTTATCAGGGCGGCGGCGGATAGAATCTTGGTATTGGTGTCGTTTTTGCTCATGGTAATTAACTTCTTATATTGTATCGTGAACAAGGGCGGCAGTTTACTGGGAGCCGTGATTTGTCAGTGGTTACAGTCTATTCATCTTTAGCTGCACCGTTATTGGGCAAAGCTGGGGAAAGCTGCCATGCTGAAATCAAAGCAACAGGTGGTGATTGTTGGCACTTGAGGAGGACGCATGAAAGGTGTGGTTCTGGATTTTAACGAAGACACCAGTCGCGGCATTATTGCCGCCGATGATGGCAGGCGTTACGAGTTTGCCGGCATCAACTGGCTGTCGGAACGCTACCCTGGCAGCGGCATGCATGTGGACTTTGAGGCCCAGGACGAGCGAGCAGAAAACATTTATCTGGATCCCTGCCTCAACAAGATAGTGGAAAAAGACCGGATGGCAGCTGCCTTGCTGGCCTTCTTCTTCGGCTGGCTTGGTTTTCACAAGTTCTATCTCGGTCACAAGCAGCCCGCCACCATTATGCTCTGCGTTTCTCTGGGCGGCTTGTTACTGCTTGCCATTCCGACGCTGGTGATGATGGTGATCGGCTTTATTGAATTTATCATCTACGTGACCTGCTCGGACGAAGCCTTTGACCGGGTTTACATTCACGGCAACAGGGACTGGTTTTGATGAAGACACGCAAAGAAAAAGACAGCCTCGGTATCATCGAGGTGCCGGCTGATGCGCTTTACGGCGCCCAAACCCAACGAGCCGTGGACAACTTTCCGATCAGCGGCCAGCCAATGCCCGAGGATTTCATCCGAGCGGTGGTGCAAATCAAACGCAGTGCAGCGCTTGCCAACGCAGAGCTGGACGCTTTGCCGGTGGATATCGCCAAGGCCATTGTGGGCGCCTGTGATCGCTTGCTGGCTGGCGAGCATGCGGATCAGTTTCCGGTCGATATATACCAGACCGGGTCCGGCACCAGCACCAATATGAATGTTAACGAGGTAATCGCGAGACTGGCCAGCGATGCCTTGCAGCAGACGGTTTCCCCGAACGATCACGTCAACTGCAGTCAAAGCAGCAACGATGTTATTCCCACCGCGATTCACCTCTCGGCGAGCACTTCTCTGCAGCGTGATCTTCTGCCGGCGCTGCAGGCCCTGCAAAACACACTGCGCCATCGTGCGGCAGAGTGTGCGGCCCAAATCAAAACCGGTCGCACACATCTGATGGACGCCATGCCCGTGTCATTGGGGCAGGAGCTTGAGGGCTGGGCGGATCAGCTCGACAAGTGCGGCTCCCGTCTGCAACAGCATCTGGAATTTCTCGCCCAGCTTGCCCAGGGCGGCACCGCGGTGGGCACGGGGGTTAACGCGGAAGAGGGTTTTGCTGACGCTTTTGTCGCGCAACTGAATACGCTGACGGGCGCTCATTTTGTCGCCCCCAAGCGGCGTTTTGATTTGATGGCGAGCCAGGACACCGCCGTGGCGCTGTCGGGAGAACTGAAAACACTGGCGGTGGCGCTCAGTAAAATCTGCAACGATCTGCGTTGGATGAACAGCGGGCCGCTGGCGGGGCTCGGTGAAATCCAGCTGCCCACCCTGCAACCGGGCAGCAGCATCATGCCGGGCAAAGTGAACCCGGTGATCCCCGAAGCGGTGTTGATGGTGGCGGCCACGGTGATTGGCAACGACACCAGCATAACGGTAGCGGGGCAGTCGGGAAATTTTCAGCTCAATGTCATGCTGCCGCTGGTGGCCAGCAAATTGCCGGAATCGATTAAGTTACTGAGCAATGCCTGCACCGTGTTGGGTGAAAAAGCGGTAGCCGGGTTTACGGTCAACGAACCGGCTTTGCAGGCGAATCTTGCGAAAAATCCGGTGTTGGTGACGGCGTTGAATCCGGTGATCGGCTATCTGAAAGCGGCCGAGATTGCCAAGCGGGCCTACGCGGAAAATCGCCCCATTATCGATGTTGCCGAAGAAGACACGGACATTCCGCGCAGTGAGCTTGAACGCCTGCTCGACCCGGCCCGTTTAGTCTGAACGATTCTTAATGCTTTGCCGCACCAGCGGCAACACATTCTGTAGTATTTTTGGCTGTGCCTGTTCGTTGGGGTGAATGCGATCGGCCTGCATCAGCCTTGGATTGAGCGCGATGCCGTCGAGCAGGAATGGCAGCAACAGTACCTGTCGCTCGCGCGCAACCTGGTGGTAAACAGCGTGAAAAGCCTCGGTATAAGCCCTGCCGTAATTGGGCGGGATCTGCATGCCCAGCAGCAAGACCTCTGCGCCATGCGCCTCAGCCATATCGATCATGGCATTGAGGTTCTGTTTGAGTAGGGCGACCGGCTGCCCCCGCAGGCCGTCATTGCCGCCGATTTCAATGATGACTAACTCCGGTGCGAAGTGATCCAGCAGGGCGGGCAGGCGGGCTTTGGCGCCGCTGCTGGTGTCACCGCTGATACTGGCATTAATCACCTTGTGCCGGTTGAGTTCGGCATCGAGCAGACTGACCCAATTAGCTTTTTCCGGCACACCGTAGCCTGCGCCAATACTGTCGCCTACCACAAGAATCTGAGCATGACTGGCGCTGGACAGAAAAAATGCCCAGCATAGGGCACCAATCAGGCGCCAAGGGCGTATTAAGGTTTTAGCAAATGGAGCAGATCCGGATTTCATGATTCACGCAGAGAATGTGAGTAAAAGGGTACAGGTCGCCGACAGCGAGCTGTGCATATTGAAAGGGACGTCCCTTGAAATCAAGCGCGGCGAGTCGGTCGCGATCATTGGTCCCTCGGGTTCAGGTAAATCGACCCTGCTGGGTTTGCTCGCCGGCTTGGACGAGCCGACCGACGGCGATATCTGGCTGGCGGGTGAACACCTCAATGCACTGGATGAGGATGGTCGCGCGGCGCTGCGCTTAAAACTGGTGGGTTTTGTGTTTCAGTCCTTTCAACTGCTGCCGGGTTTGACCGCACTGGAAAACGTGATGTTGCCGCTGGAGCTGCGCGGCGATCGCCGGGCCGCCAAAGTGGCCCGAGACTACCTTGAGCGAGTCGGTCTGGCCCATCGCCTTGACCACTACCCACGCCAGCTTTCCGGTGGTGAGCAGCAGAGGGTTGCACTGGCGCGAGCCTTTGCACCGCAGCCGGATATCCTGTTTGCGGACGAACCCACCGGCAATCTCGATGCGGAAACCGGTGCCAGTGTGAATGATCTACTCTTCAGTCTTAATGCCCAGAGCGGCACGACGCTGGTGCTGGTAACCCACGAACCGATACTGGCCAGACGTTGTGCCCGCCGTATCACTCTGTCGGCGGGTGAAATCGTTGAGGACAGTGGCGAGGTCGTTCCCGCATGAATCACCTGCGCTGGTTAATGCGTGAATGGCGTGGTGGCGAGTTGGCTTTGCTCTTGGTGTCACTGGTATTGGCGGTGACGATTGTCAGCGGCGTAGCCGGCTTCGCCGATCGTCTGCAGCGCGGTATTGTCGGTGAAAGCCACAAGTTTCTGGCGGCGGATCTGGTATTGAAAACGCCGCGCACCCTGCCCGATAGCGCGCTCGATAAACTTCCCTCGGTGGTTGAAAGAGCGTTGGTTGTTGAGTTTCGCTCCATGGTGGTCGCGGCTAACGCGATGGAGCTGGCCTCAATCAAGGCGGTATCGGACAGCTATCCCCTGAGGGGTGAGCTGACGGTCAGTGAGACACCCTTCGGCGCGGCTCAGACCACCCTTGAAGTTCCTGCGTCCGGACGGGCCTGGCTCGATTCACGACTGTTCCCGCTGCTTGGGCTGGAGGTTGGTGATGAGCTGCAGCTGGGTGAATTGACGCTGATCGCTGAACGCGCGCTGCTGACCGAGCCTGATCGCGGCACCAGTTTCTACGGCATGGGACCGAGAGTTCTGATTAACGCTGCCGATGTGGCGCGCAGCGGCGTGGTGCAGGCGGGGAGTCTGGTGGATTACCGTTATCTTTTTGCGGGCACAGAGGAACAACTGCAGGCGGTGAAAACCAGTTTGCAGCCTGAACTTACCGCCAGCGAGCGCTGGCAGGGGCTGGACGACAGTCAACCGCAGATTGCCAAAACCCTGCAGCGAGCGGAACGTTTTCTGTTATTGGCCGGCAGCTTTGGTGTGGCCCTGGCCGGCGTAGCCGTTGCGCTGGCGGCGCGACGCTACAGTCAGCGACATCTGGATACCGTGGCCGTTATGAAAGCGCTGGGCGCGGGCAGCCGTCAGGTTACCAGCCTCTACGTAGGGAATATTCTGCTGCTGGCGATTCTGGCCACCTTGTTGGGCTGGGTTCTGGGCTTGGGTGTGCAGAATGCGCTGTTCGCGATGATTCGAGACCTGGTCGGCTTTTCGCCGCCGGCCGGCACACTGCGGCCGCTCCTGGCCGGTGCAATTACCGCTTTGCTGTGTGTGGTGAGTTTTGCCTTGCCGCCAGTGCTGCGACTGCGCAGCGTACCGCCGCTCAGGGTGCTGCGGCGCGATCTGGGCAATGAATCGCTGAGTTCAGGCGTCAGTGCTTTTGCCGGCATCGGTGGTTTGTTTTTGCTGATGCTCTGGTATACCGGCTCGATTGAACTGGTGCTGGCCGTGCTGGTGGGTGTCAGCGCGATTCTCGGCTTGGCCGGGATTCTGGTGCTGCGCCTGTTCAGTGCCATGCGAGGCTGGGCGCAAGGGGCCGGCGGGGTATTAAAACTGGCGCTGTCGGCGATGGTGCGACGCAGACAGGCCAATGCCTTTCAGGTGGTCAGCCTGGCGCTGGCGCTGATGGTGCTGTTGTGTATTATTGCCGCGCGCTCGAGTCTTATGAAAGAGTGGCAGCTGCAGCTTCCCGCCGATACACCCAATCATTTCCTGATCAATATTGCGCCCGAGCAGGTGGGCCCGGTTAACGACTGGTTTGAGCGGCAGGGGATCGACAGCGCTGGTGTCTTTCCCATGGTGCGCGGACGACTGGTGACGATCGACGGCAGGGATGTGCAGGAAATTCCTGAAATTGAGGCCAATCGAGGCAGTGTAAACCGGGAGATTAACCTGAGCTGGAGTGATGAGCTGCCGGGCGATAATCGCCTGACGGCGGGGCAGTGGTGGCCGGATGCCTCTGCGAGTCTGCCACGGGTTTCCGTGGAAGACGAATTCGCTGAGCGCCTGGGTATCGCTGTCGGCACCAAGCTCGGCTTTCGCATTGGCGGGCTGCCTCTGGAAGCTGAAGTGACCAGCCTGCGCAGTCTGAGCTGGGACAGTATGCGCCCGAACTTTTTTCTCTTGTTTGAGCCGGGTGTGCTGGACAGCTATCCCTCGTCCTCGATAACCAGTTTTTATCTCGATGCCACGGACAAGGTCTTGCTGAATGATCTGCTGCGGCAGTTTCCGACCATCACTCTAATCGAAATGGATGCGGTGATCAGGCAGGCACGCACGGTGGTGGAACAGGTATCGGCCGCTCTGGAACTGGTGCTGGTGCTGATTATCGGCTGTGCCCTGCTGGTGGGTGTGGCCAATATTCAGGCGAGCCTGGATAGCCGGCTGCATGAAAATGCGATTCTGCGAACGCTTGGCGCCTCACGGCAATTGATCCGAACCTGCCTGCTGGCGGAATTTGCGATGATCGGGCTGGTGGCTGGATTGCTTGCGGGGGTTGGCGCCGAGCTGTGTCTTTACCTGATTCAGACCCGTCTGCTGGATATGAGTGCGTCCTGGCACCCCTTGTTCTGGGTCGTCTCACCGCTGGGAGCGGCCTTCGTTGTGGCTGTTTCGGGATGGTGGTTCTGTCGGGAGGTGATCGTGGCGCCGCCGCTGCAGGTGCTCCGGCGCCTGTAGCGGCGACAAGGACTGATCAGTCGGCGTGGGTCTTGAGGCCTTCGACCATAATCTTGAGTGACTTTTGCGCCTGACTGTCCAGATCGTGGTAGTAGCCGAAGCTGTCGCCGTGATCGAGGATCAGGGTGGCAACACCGTGCACGCCAGCCCAGGCGGTGTGGGCCATGCTGGGAATGTCGTCTTTGCCGAAGATGTTCTGCTCGGCGCCGCGCTCGATAATACGCTGCACGTAATAGAACGCCTCGCGGCCCGCGGAGAACAGCTCGGTGTATTGCTTGCGTGGCAGCAGTACCGGGCCAAACATCAGGCGGAAAATCTCGGTATTTTCCTGGGCAAAATGCACGTAGTCCATGCCGAGGCTGATCAGTCCTT
>PAKT01000041.1 GCA_002710725.1 Spongiibacteraceae bacterium | reverse complement strand
CGGATGTCCTTGTCCCTGTTTTCTGCAAGTTTGTTTGGCAGGTGCGGGTCGGCCAACATTTTTCGGCCCAGCCCCAGAAAATCAAAATGCCCCTCGCCTATATGCTTGCTGGCGCGCTCGGGTTCGATACGACCGGAGGTAATCACCGGTATATCCAGCACCCGCTTGATGGCGGCGGCGTTAGTGACCAATCGCTCCGGCGTATGGGGAATATTGGATTCGGAATGCAAGGCACCGCGCGAAGTGTCGTGGTAGGCGCTGACGGTAATGGCGTCCATACCGGCGTCCTGGGCCATACGCGCAACAGTCTTGGCATCTTCCAGCGATATGCCCTCCGGCTGGCCAAACTCTTCGGAATCGAGTTTGCACCAGACAGGGAAATCCCGACCGACTTCTTTGCGGATGGCAGCAATCACTTCCATCAGCAGGCGGGCGCGGTTTTCCACTGAGCCACCGTATTCATCGTCGCGCTGATTGGTCAGCGGCGACAGAAACTCGGAGATGATGTAACCGTGCCCGCCGTGAATTTCCAGCCCGTCCATCCCCGCTTCCTGCACTCGCCGCGCCGCGTCCGCAAACTGCTGCACCAGCGTGGCAATGTCGTCGTGGGTCATGGGGTGGAGTTTGACGTCGAGTTTTTGTGAAGTGGCCGAGCGCGGAATTTCTTCCTTTAACATACCGGCTTCGAGATCGCTCTGCTTGAACACCGGCATGGACGGAATCCATACCGGGCGCCCGGCTTTCATATCCTCGACACCGACCAGGCCGCCAAAGTGCAGCTGGGAAATTATCTTGGCATCGTACTTATGTACGGCGTCGGCGAGCTTTTTAAAACCGGGAATAAATTTGTCATCGGAGATTGCCACCTGCCTCGGCTGGTTGCCGCCGTGAGGCCAGGCTACACCGGCTACACCCAGAGTGATTAAAGCCGCTCCGCCTTTGGCCTGCTCTTCGTGGAAGGCGCGAATCTGCTCGCCGCAGTGGCCGTCGGGCTCGGCCAGGTTGACGCCCATCGCAGTGACAAACATGCGGTTTTTCAGCTGCATGGAGCCTATGCGGCCGGGTTGTAGCAGGTGGTTGTAATTTTTAAACATTCCCCTCACCCCTACCCTCTCCCAATGGGAGAGGGAGTTAAAAACTGTCCGTACCACTTTCTAAAACGGTTAAAGGGCCCGTCGCCATCGCAGAGCATGGGCTTTTCCAGGTAGCGTTTGTGCGCCCAGATAATCCGGTCTTCATCCATCTGCTTGCGAATATCATCAATGATGGCCTGCCCCACCCGACTCGCGGTTTTGCCGGCGTCGGCGCGCTGAATAAAGGCGTATTTGGCTACGGATTTTTCCGGCGCGACGGGCGAGATATTAGCCATCAGCACCGTGTCGCAAATACCGCTGAATTTCACCAGCGCAATGCCCGGACCAATACTGCTGTTCTCGATGCTGCCGTGCACTGTGCCCTTGGGGGTGTGCATTTCGGTTTTCAGAAAGCCGTAGCGCTTATGCTCGTCGAACGACATTTCGGTTGGCGTGGGCACATCGGCGGTGCCGTGTACAAAAAAGAAGTGGGCCGGGTCGACGGCGTTTTCGCCAATTTCCTGCATGTGGGTGTCAATCTCCCACTCATAGGTTTTCAGCTCGCCCCACTCGTCATTGTTCGCCGCGGCTTCCGGAATGGCTTCCGGTTCAAACAGTGGTTCGACGTCTTCCGGGTGATACCAAACATAGATGCACTGATTCAGCTCGCGCACCTGCCAGTTTTTGATCACCTTCTCACAGCGCGCCACCTTCGGCGGCGGGTTGGTGGCATAGGGCACCTTGGTACACACGCCCTCTCCGTTGTACTCCCAGCCGTGAAAGGGGCAGACAATACTTTCGCCGTTAACCTGTGAACCGCCGCCGGCCTGATCGCGAATGCCGTACCCCAGATGGGCGCCCATATGCGGGCAGTAGGCGTCCAGTACTTTGGCCTCTCCAGACTCGGTACGAAAGATCACCAGTTCGGTATCAAAGTATTCCAGCGGTTTGGATTCGCCTGTCGCCAGTTCGTGGGAATACAGCACCTGAAACCAACCAAAGGGCATAGGCAGGGGTACGCGTGTTTTCATGGCTCTCTCCCGTTAACCGCGAATGGCACCGCCGCCGTCGACAGACAGCAGCTGACCGGTAATAAACGATGCGCAATCAGAGGCGAGAAAGGCGACCGCTTCAGCAATCTCTTCGGGCTCACCCAGCCGGTTCATCACCGCGACCTTTTTCAGGCCTTCAGCCATTTTTGGCTGCTCTTCAAAATACTTTTCCAGGCCGGGGGTGCGAATCACACCGGGCGAAATAGCATTGATACGAATGCCCTGACTACCGTACTCTGCCGCTGAGCTTTTGGTCAGTATATTCACCCCGCCCTTGGCACTGGCGTAGGCCGTATTGTAGGCCTGGCCGCGCAGGGAGGCGTTGGAGGAGATATTGACGATAGCGCCACCGCCCTGCGCCAGCATGGTTTCGATTTCGTATTTCATACAGAGCCAGGTATTGGTCAGACACATTTCCAGGGTCTGATCGAACACCTCCTTGGAGAACTGATGGATCGGCCCGCTGCCGCGACTTACCGCCGCATTGTTACAGGCGACATCCAATCGGCCGAAGGCAGCGACTGTATCTTCAACCATTTTCTTGACCAGTTCTTCCTGGGTGACATCCACCTTCAGGAACACCGCCTCGCCACCGGCCTGTTTGATCAACTCGACACATTCCTGACCAAAGCTTTCGTTGAAATCTGCCACCGCCACTTTGGCGCCTTCGCGGGCCAGGGTCTGACTGATGGCGCGGCCAATACCGGAACCACCGCCCGTTACCAACGCCACCTTGTCTTTCAATAATCTGCTGTCGCTCATAACCACTAACTCTCTGAAGCCTGAAACTCGGGAATATCAGCACACACCGCCAGATGAATCATCGGCGGAACCATGCAGCCTGCAACCAGGCCGGCCCACACACCTTTGGTAAGCGCAAACGTCATGGGAGAAAGGCTGTCTATCTGCAGCAAAGCCATCGCGGCGGCGGTCGGGGGAACAAACAGCGCGGCGCCGATAAGGCCCAACAGCAGAGCGCTGAGGCTCAGATGGCGACGCGCCAGAAAGCGAATAAGCTGGCCATAGGCGTTAAAGGGTAGCGGCAGCGGTACCAACTTGCCCTGACGGACTTTGCGCCGGGACAGGGGCACGACGATCAGGGTCACGATAAAAAGCAGGATCAGCCCGGTGGCGAAAAAGTCCACCAGCAGACCCTGCCCACCCCACACCGGAATCATCTCTTTCGTCCGAACGAGAAACCACGCGATCACGCCATTGAAGAAACAATTGGTGATACCATTGGTGACGGCCTCGTGGCGCACCTGCGCCCCAAACTGGGTACTCATTTCGCTCCCCCTTTAGAGGTGTGTATTGATGTTCCCACAGTGTAGTTAAGGCCGGTTTCGCCAACAGCACAAATTGTCGCATTTTCACCGTCATTTAAGTTCACTGCGGCAAGTTATTCATATCACTGGAAAAAGACGGGCATGAGCAAGGGCAAGGAACACATAACCCAGGCGGGAAAATTTCAGCGCCTGCTGGATTACCTGGAAAAAATCGGTCTCAACGCTGAAGAACTGGCCCGTTCGGCCAACCTTAACCGCGCCGAAGTGGACGCGATGGATCGCCATGCGACGCTCTCCAGCTACAGTTACTCACGGCTGTACGAGGCCGCCGCTCAGGAAATGCAGAATCTCGATATGGCCCTGCCCTGGGGCGCGGGCATCGGCACCGACGTGTTCCGCTTTATGTGCTACAGCGTTATCACCTGCCACACCCTGCGCGACGCCCTTTACCGCGCCGCCCGCTTTGAACGCATGATGCAGCCGCAAACCGGCCACCGCATCGAGCTGATTGAAGAAGGCGACATGGCCGCCCTGCACTACCTCATTAACAGCGACGCTGCCAACCGCACGTACGCCCCGGACGAGTGGGACCGAACCCTCTACATCGACACCGTGGCCAAGGCCTCCGGCCTGCGTATCTGGTACGTATTTATGGGCTGGCTGATCGGCCGCAATATCGACCTCGACCGGGTCACTATCTCCGCGCCCAATGTATCCGAAGCCTATGCCGACAGCCTGCGCAATGTGTTTCAGGTGAATGTGGATTTTGATCAGGAGCTGACCGCGCTTTACTTCACCGCCCAGCAGCTCGACAACCATATGGTGCACACGCCTGAATCTCTCGACGAGTTTCTGGATAACGCGGTGTACACCATGATTGTGCAGGACAGCCGCCCGGCCAGTACCGGCGCAGCCATCAAATCCCTGCTGGCCAAATCCCCCACCGGTGCGCCGCCCACTTTTGAAGCGATGGCCGATTATCTTCACCTGTCGCCCTCCAGTCTGCGGCGACGACTGCAGAAAGAAGGTACCAGCTATCAGGAACTGAAAGACCGCTACCGCCGCGATCTGGCAATACGCTATCTTCGGGATGAGAAACTGAAGATTCACGAGATTGGCGAGATGCTGGGCTTTCTGGAGCCGAGCTCCTTTATCCGCTCCTTCAAGGGCTGGACAGGGATGACGCCCAAGCAGTTTCGCAATCAGTCGGAAGAGGACTAAGAAATCCTCCTTCTTTTATCATCCCTACTTCAACGCCGCCCCAGATTGCGCTGCTTCACAATACCAGAAGCTGATACTGTGAGGCGCAAGTATTCCGGTAAACCGTTTTTCGGGAAATTGCTGCAAGTTGACCTTGCCACCTTGAAAACGCAGCTTTTTGTCATTGAGACGCACGCGGCGGCTCGTCAGCTTTTTGGCGGTAAGTACATAACCGGAGGAAAGCCTTCCTCGCAAACCTTCAGGCAATTCCAGTTCAGTCGGGTGTGACCTCAGATTGATAAGCAACATCATTTTATCTTCACTCGATTTGGCACTATGCAGGTAGCAACGCAGGTAGGGATCATTACTATCAATAGCGTATACAGATTGCCCCATCAGCTGCCCCCACAGCCAGCTCACCCAATAGTCTGGCCGGGGTTTGAGCGTAAGCCGGGCAATCATGCCGTAATCACCACCAAGTAGTGACTGACGCACCATCACTTTTTGACCATAGCGGGCGCCCATACCGAGTTGGTCCGCCCACCAAAAACTGGACACCCAGCGATCGGACAGCCCCGGCTGACCACCGCACTGGGCGGACCCGGTTTCTCCAGCCCACAACTCAGCCTGAGGCTGGTAACGCTTGCGCAGTGAGTTCAGGCGTTTGCTATAGCGACGAAAGTATTCAAATGACTTGGGTTCAAGCAGGTGTTTAATGCGCGCCCGACGCGTGCGAACCGGACTGCGATCGCTCTGAAACGGATAGTAGTGCCAGTCAACGATATCGATCGGCGTTTTCAGATTTGCAAGAAAACGTGGCGTGATGTTGCTGATGGGGCGCACCGTTTCCCCCAGCTTGGGCCAGAAGGCGCTGCCGGGGCCGGAGATTCGGGCATCGGGAAATAACGACTTGATCAGCTCGGTAAAGCGGTCGTAGTCGCGGGCCAGATTGTCGGCGCGTGGCTGCGACATCAGGCCATGAAAGGCCCAGTACGCATTGAGCTCATTCCCCAGTTCAAACACATCAATGCGATAGTTTTTTTGCTTGCTGTATTCCAGCAGCGCCAGCACTTCCTGACCCTGCCAGCGGCCCTGCTCTCGGCGATTGAACAGCCCGTATTTGCAGGTAAAAACCAGCCTGAGCTGGTTGCGCCGCACAAAGCTGTGGAGGTCGTCCCATTGCTGGCGAGTCAGTACCAACGAGTCAGGCTCGTTGTCAGGCTTATCGAGATAGTGAACCTTGTCGGCCTCCGAACCGCCCACGCGCAGGTACGCTGGACCAAGCAGCTGTACAAACTTGTCCAGTTTCTTGATGTTCAGGTTAATCGGCGATATTCGCAGTGTACCGAGGCCGCGGTGGGTATCCATGGCGCCCTCCCACCAATGCCCTCCCGCCAGAAGGGAAATATCGATCGAAAAAGACAGGTAGCGCGTGTCGATTTCCGCAACGGATCGACTGCAGGTTTGAGTAAGTTTTACGGGATGTACAGGTTTTCGAGGCCGGTGTCGCTGGACCAGTCGGGCTAATGCGTCAGCGACGAGCTTACTGATCCTTTGGTATAACGACATAGCGTCCTGTTCGTAAGAATGGAATCCCCAAAGACAGGATTAAACCTCACGAAGGTTACACGGAAATGTCTTTATGAATCGCCACTAGTTCACTAGACGCTTTTCAACCATAGAAAATGGCTAAAGCATATTGGCTTTCTTGGTGTTGGTTGGGTTTAGCGAGCTTAGCTTTTTAAAGCAATAATGCCCAGCGCCCGAAGGCGGTTTTCCAGTAGTGCCGAGGCGCGTTCTTTCATCGCTTCAGGCATAAAGCTGTGTTGTATCAACTCAATCATATCGCCCTGCTTATGGTGCAGTTGGTCGATAAATTTCTGTATTGGCTTTTCAGGTATGCCGAGGCGGCAACCCAGCTCAATGAAATCAATGCCGGTATAGTAGCCGTAGTGCCGATGGGCGTCTGAAAACTGCTCATCATCGTCTTTCGGGTCAAGCAGTAATCCTAGTGCCAGTTGCCCCAGTCCTTGTTCGGTACTGCCGTCATTAAAGGCATCGCAAAACAGGCAATCGTAGTTGGGGGTTAGGCGGTCGTAGTCGCGCCCGGTATTTTCCGGCAGGCGCTGAACACTGAAGTTTTTTAGGTGCAGATCGTCATTTCCAATCAAATAGGCAAAGATCACTCGGCGTACAAAGTCGAGCACGACGGCTTGCTTGCCGCCCGCAACCTGCTGAATCAGTTTGCCCGCTTCCTCATAGGTTTTGCTGTACTTGCCCTCGCTGGGCATGTTGAAACACTGCAGCAGGTCTTCCTGGTGGATTTTTTCACCCCGGCTTAGGCGGTCAAATCGCCGGGTAATGTAAGCCAATTCGCCATCAGCGAAGTCCACCAGCCCGCACTTTGCCGTCTCTATACCCACTAGCTCACTGATGCGCATGGCAGCATGTTCGTTCTCTGCAGCATTGGGGTAGGCTTCCGGGCTGGGCTTGAGGATGTACTCACCACCGCTGGATGTGGGCACTAACTGCCGCTGCTCGTTGACCTTGAGGGACAGCTTCTGCTGAACCCCGGAAATTGACATGCCCTGGCTGTATTGGCGGCTGCTTTGAAAGAATTCGCTGCGGCTGAAGGGTAGGTTAGGGCTTACCCTGTTGCTGCCGAACAGATTTCTGAGTGCCGCCGCTTTATAGCCCGCCTTGGCCTCCCTGGCGGTCAAGGGCTTCAGGCTGATTTTGCAGTAACTGGTCATTCACTGTTCCCTCAATCTCTTACTACGTTCTTGTATGAATCTGGTCGGCTGGCACTACTGTTACGGCGCCAATGAGGTCGCGCCCGTTTGCCAGTAGTAAGCCGAACCGGTCCGATTCATTAATTCTCTGCTGCTGTGTTTGTAGTTTCCGCAGCCAGCCTTCTGCGACCAGGTTTTCAAAGAATCCGTGTAGTCGGGTGCTATCAAAGGCTTCTTCGCGCAATGGCAGGGTATAGCTGATCGGTGTGCCACCCGCTAGATAGTTATGGTCGTACCGGAACTGAAAACCGGACTCGGTTTCAGTCAGCACGCCCGCCAGTCGGTTGTTGTAGAAAACCTTTGCTTCTCGTTGGCTCATCGTTGATCGTCTTTGGGGTTGTTACTCCTGATTAGCCAATCCACAGCCTCATCCCTAATGCTGTGGCAACGCAGACTAAGCTCTCCAGTCGGATGTTCGCTGTACCCTTTTCGATTTTTATCAGCGTGGCGTAGGCGACGCCTGATAAGTCGCAAAGTTCGTTCAGAGTTAAGCCCTGCTTCTTTCGCTCTGCACGGATTCGCATACCGGCTTCTGCTATAGAGGAAAGGTTGGCGGCTTGGTCAGCTAACGATGCCGCCCGCTGTAATTCGGCAACCCGCTGGCGCAAGGCGCTTAATAGCTCATCAATGTCGGGTTTTTTGATTTTTGATTTCATTTTTGCACACTTAACCTAATAATAACAATTATTTATATATTAATACATACTTTAAGGGCGTTAAAGTATAAATATGAATATATTTTAGTTATTTTATAGGTAAATAATCGTAATTATATATTTAGGGCATTTTTGACGAGACGGCGTAATGCTGCCTGCGCGCCTGAAGAAAAGCTACATGAAGCTTGAGGTCATACCAATGTCCGGTGTCGACCGTCAAAAACGCGGCCAAAGCAGAATGCAGGCTGAATCGATCAAGCGATATCAAATTGTGTTGCAAAACTCGGTTGTCGAGCAAGTCACGACAATTACAGGCTGTCGAAATAAAGGGGGGCTTCTGCTTTCGCCAGCATTTACCAAAAAATGGCTAAAGCGGACAATTTATCGGTGAATCGACAAATCAAGCCGCTGCATCGAGATGATGCACGATCGATCATCTCTTGTCAGGCTTCAAATAAATCCCTTTCTCAAGCTCAAACTGGCAGGGAAGGTCTCTTATCCCACCAGGGCGCGGCCTTTTCGAGCTGAGCTGCCAGTCGCACCAGAGTGTCTTCTTCGGCGTAACGCCCGGCAAACTGAACACCGACCGGCAGGCCGGAACGACTCCAGTGCAGCGGCACACTCATGGCGGGCTGGCCGGTAAAGTTGTAGAGCAGGGTAAACAGGCTATACATTGAAGACTTCTGGTCCACCACCGCCTGCGGCTGTTTCGGCCCCAGCTCCCCGACTTTCGCCGGCAGGATCGGCAAGGTAGGCGACAGAATGACATCGTAGTCTTTCATAAACTCGGCGATCTGCCAGTGCACTTTCACCTGCAGACTGCGCGCCGCCAGTATCTCTTCCCCGGACACGTTTTTGTACTGGTGGTAGCGCGCCCAGTTAATCGGCTCAATATCCTTCTCAGTAACTTTGCGCCCCAGTACTTTTTCACGCGCCTGAATGGCCAGGTTACTGCTCAGCGAGAGCAGGTTACCGGCGGCCATGTAGGTGGCCATACCATCAACCGGCAGCGTCACCTCTTCCACAGAATGGCCCAGTGACTGGCAAAGCAGAGCCGCCTTCTCAACCGCCTCGACACATTCCGGGTCAACCGGCACATCAATCACCGGGGTTTTCATCAGCCCTATGCGCAATTTGCCGGGCGCTCTGCCAACTTCCTCGAAGTAAGGCCGCTGCGGCGCGCGAATGGAGCCGTAGCCGCCCGGCTCCGGGCCGCGACTGATATCCAGCAACAGGGCGCTGTCGCGCACACTGCGGCTGATCACGTGCTGGGTTGCCATACCATTGCCATCGCCCTTGGCTGGCCCCAGCGGTGTGCGAAAGCGGCTGGGTTTCAGGCCGAACAAACCACAGGCCGACGCGGGAATACGGATTGAACCACCGCCATCGTTGCCGTGAGCCACTGGCAGAATCCCCGCCGCCACTGCCGCAGCGGAGCCACCGGAGGAACCGCCTGGAATGTGAGCCGGATTCCAGGGGTTGCGGGTATCTCCCCACAGCAGAGTTTCAGTGACCGTGTTTTTACCAAACTCCGGGGTCGCGGTTTTGCCGAAAATCACCAGCCCGGCCTTGCGATAGCGCTCCACCAGATAGCTGTCGCGCTCGGCAACCGCGTTGGCGAAAAAGCGACTGCCTTCGCTGGTTACGGTTCCGCCCAGATAGGTGTTCAAATCCTTGATCAAAAACGGGACGCCAGCCAGTGGCCCGCTAACCCCTTGCTCAATTTCGCTGCGGGCAAAGTCCAGGTGCGTCATCACCACCGCATTGAGCACAGGGTTCCAGCGCTGCAGTCGCACCAGGGCTTCGTTGAGCAGCTCCGTTGGCGTGATGTGACCGGCTCGCACCAGGCTCCCCATCTGGGCGGCATCCCAGTCATCGTATCTGCCGGAGGTATCCAGCGTGGCACAGCCGGACAGGGCAGAGCCTGCGGCCAGCAAAGAAGAAGATTTCAGAAACTGACGACGGTTTGGAGTCATAACATAAAGCTCAATGGTGTTGGCAAATAGACATTCAGCAACTGTCAGGGCGCAGCATGGCGTCGTGACCGCCATCGACAAACAATACCGAGCCGCAAACGAAGCTGGCTTCATCACTCAACAGGTAGCTGACTGCCTTGGCGATGTCTTCCGGTTCGCCGGCGCGCTTGAGGGGAATGCTGTCCAGAAACTGCTTGATGGCATCCGCATAGGCCGGGTCACTGGCGACGCTTTCGGTCATTGGCGTGCGGGTGTAGCCCGGCGCTACCGCATTCAAACGAATACCCTCAGCCGCATAGCTTTGGGTATTGCGACGCATCCAGCGAGCAATCGCCTGTTTGGAACCGCTGTAGAGGGGGTGGCCGTCGGTGTCTTCCGCGATGGCCCGGGCAGCTGCTTCATCGCCCGCCAGCAGAGCGTCCACGTAATCCTGACGGGTTTCCATTGGCGCAGAGTTGGATGCGATCAGCACCACGGAGCCACGGCGGGTGCGCAGCAAATCGCGCAGGCCATCTACCAACTCGACACTGCCAAAGTAATTCACTGAAGGAATCAGAGGTTTTACCGGCACCGAGCCGGAAACACCGGCACAGGCGATAAAGCCATCCAGACCGTCACTGGCCCGCGCCTTGATGCCCGCCAGCGCCTCTGCCCTGCCCTCTGCCGTTGAAAGATCGGCATTGATATCCGCGTCTTTTACGTCAACCACAATTAACTGGTGACCCGCGCTGACAAGGCTTTTGCGAATCGCGGCGCCGATACCGGTGGCACCGCCGGTCATGGCATAGCTTCCCATGGTGGCATTCTCCTTTGAATTTGGAGAGATAGTAGAAAGTGCTCACCATAACAGAAACCACAAAAGCGCCGGATTTCATAAACATTTTCGGCGCAGGCCGGGCTCAGGCGGTGGATTTTGACAACAAGATCGGTGTTTTCCGGCCTATTGAAGGTTTGTGCGGGCTCATAAACTGGGCGACATAGAAAACGGCCTGTGCCGCTTTTCCCATCCAGCCTGTTAGCCCGCCATTTGGCGGGCTCTTTTTTGTCTGAAGTTTAACTATCGATAAGGTGAGCGCGAGGCCAGAACAGGCCGAATCAGCGGACCGAAGAGTTTGATCACGTAGTACAGCAGGCCTACGCTTTTGCGACTGTGTGACAGGCTTTCAGCCAGACTGTGCCGCTGAAACTGCAGTAACCGCTGACTTTCTTCCGTATCCAGAAAATCGCCGTAAAAAGCCGGCGTGCCTTTCTTGAATATATTGTCGGGCAAGGGCGGAATGCCGTAGGCACCGAGGATACCGTCGTTAAACTCCTTGCCGGTGCACTGGCAGCTGGGGCCGCCGCCCAGCAGCAGGTGTTTGCCGATGGCCTCATCGCAAAACACCGCATTGGCAAAAGCCAGCGCGCAGTCCGCCGGGTGAACGTACTCGATGCGGGTATCGACCGCGATATCAAAGATCATGGCAAAATCGTGGTTGCCGCCGACAAATTTCACTTCAACCGGTGGCGCCACACTGATGCGCAGTATGCTCCAGTCCAGACTGGAGGCATGAATGGCCTTTTCACAGGCCAGCTTGGTCTCGCCGTAGTAATCATCGGGCCGATAGGGGCTGTCGGCGGTCAGCGGCGGCTCCCGATCCTGCAGCTTGCCGTAAACCGCAACACTGGAAGCAAAAATCAGGCGTTTTACGCCCTGCGCCTCCATCGCAGTAATCAGGTTTTTGGTGGCCTCAACGTTCACCTTGTCCGCCAGGGCGTGATTGGTTTCGGTGACCGGTGGAATAACCGCGGCCAGATGGATGACCGTATCCACACCGATCAGGGCTTCTTCCCACACCGCGGGCTGGGTGATGTCGCCCCATACCGCTTTGATGCGCTGGTCGTAACGTCTGGCAACCGCCTCGGTGCCGGGCAACTTGCGATCCAGACAAACCAGTTCGCAGCCCCGCTCAAGCAGATACTCGATGGTGTAAGTGCCGATGTTACCGAATGCTCCGGTAAGCAGAATACGCTGTGCCACGGCTTTGTCCTCTTTTCTCAGTAGCCTCATGGTATAGAGGTGCGATACAGGGCAACAAGCGAATCAGGTGCTCAAGGCGATATCAATTTGAGCCACTTGATAAACCACCTTGAATACCCGCCAGAGCGCCACGCACTCGCTCCAGCTGATCTACTTTCGCCAGACCTACACGCAGCCAGGCATGCTCCGTATGCTGACGATAGTAACGAAGGGCTATTCGCTCCAACAGCAGCGCCGAAACCAGACGCTCAGCCCTGTCATGACTCAGTCGCATACTGGTGAACAAAGGGGTCTGGGTAAGTGTAGCCTCGGGAAAGGCTTGCCGCAGACAGGCATACTGGGCATCGCTCAACTGGCGCAGTTTTGTGCGTCTGTCATCCTGCCATACACGATCCGTCAACAATTGCGGTCCGGCCCACAGGGCTGCTGCCGAGATGGGCCAGGGCCCAAGCTGATCGCTCAAATGGCGAAGCAACTCGGGTGCCGCCAGGCCAAAACCCAACCGCAGACCGGGCAGGCCGAAAAACTTACCCGCCGAACGCAGAATAATCAGTCCCGGCATCTCCAGCAGGCTGATCAGTGAAGCATCCGGCGTCGGGTCGATAAAGGCCTCATCCACCACAATCCATGCATCGGCCTTGAGAGTGGCGCGCCAGTATTGCAGGTCATCGGCGCTGATATAGTGCCCCGTGGGGTTATTCGGATGGATCAGCACCAGCACATCGGTTTGGGTGTCGACAATCCGCCGGGCCAGACTTTCCCGCTCCGGGTAACCATAACTGCTGCATTGATGACCTTCGCGCAGCCACCACTGCCGATGCTCGGCGTAGCCCACCTGCGGCAGCAGGACTCGCGAAGCCTGACGGCAACGCGGCAGAATCTGAATAATCGCCTGCGAACCGGAACAGGCCAGAATATTTTCGGGCTGCAAGCCAAAATATCCGGCCGCAGCCTCCAGCAAAGGCTCTGTATGGTAGGGCAAATCCGTCAGCACCTCAGTCGGCATGGCCGGCAAGGGATAGGGCTCCGGACTGACCGCCGACGAAAGATCCAGGAGTGAGTCCAGCGGAATGCCGAGCGCCGCACACAGAGCCTCGGGATTACCGCCGTGCTCGCACAGCAGCTTCCAGGCAGGACTATCCGAGGATACTCGTAATGTCTGCGAGGCCTTATCCAGGTTGCCAGAGGTCAAGGTGCTCTCCAATCAAGATGCTATTCCAATCAATCTGCCGCGCTGATTATTGTGTCGGGCCTGCCAATACAATAAACACCGCCAGAATGAACACGGCCAATGCAATCGCGCGGCGCTGCAGGCGAAAACAGGCCGCAATATCACCCGGCTGCGGGCTGCGGCCGCAACCGAGACCTGGCCGCTCTTCTGTACCCTGGGCATAGCGCGCTGTCCCGCCGACGCTAAGCCCCAAGGCGGCAGCACCAGAGGCCATCACCGACCCCGCATTGATGCTTTTCCAGCGCCAGCCCTGCTGCCACCAGGCGCGAAAGGCCGCCAGACGACGGCCCGGCTCGGCCACCAGACAGAACAGCAGGCTTAGCACTTGGGCCGGAATAAAGGCCAGCAGATCGTCCAGCCTTGCGGCACTGCGACCAAAATACAGAAAACGTTCGTTGCGATAACCCCACATGGCATCGAGGGTATTGGCAAGGCGATGCAACACAACGCCGGGGCTGCCCGCCACGGCATACCAGAACAGGGAAGCGAACACTGCGTCGTTGCTGTTTTCAAGGCTGGTTTCCACCACCGCCTTGACCAGATCCTGTTCGCTGGCGTTGGCCGTCTCGCGACTGACAATTCTGGCTGTAGCCTGACGCGCCTCGGCCAGCTCTCCCTTAAGCAAGGGGTCTCTGACGGCCATTGCATGTTCAAACAGGCTGCGCCGCCCCAGTGCAAAATAGAGTATCAGGCTGTCGAAGAGCCAGACCAACGCCCCCATCTGCTCACCCAACCACCAGACAAGAAAGACCCAGGGCAACATGGCCAGCGACACTGCCAGCGCCCCCGACAGCAGCAGCCCACTCGAGCCGCGTGAGCTCAAAGGGTTCAGGCGCCGCTCCAGCCAGCTGGCGCAGCGGCCAAAAAACACCAGTGGATGGCAGAGCCGAAGCTCTCCCCACCAGCGATCGAGAACCAGTGCCGTCAGCCATACTACAAGCAGGCCGATTGTCATTATCGACCCACCGTATAGTCACGGGCTGGCTGCATGGATTTTCGGGGCATCAGGTCACATCGTGTTGAGGGAGCGAGACTCTAGCCAGCCACCCCCGGAGCGTCAAGCCTGCACAAAGCGGCCCGGAACGTGAATTAAGCGTAACTACCTATTCACAGTCTATACTAAAGTTGTAACTATCATGACTCAGGAGCTCCAACGCGGCTCCCTGACGCATACTCAGCTCCGCCAATCGAGCCCCAAGAGGCAGATCGGCGACAGGACGGAGCAGCACATGCCGATGGACGAAGACTCGCTCCCGCTGCGGTTGGCCGAGGAATCCATTCCCACCGAGCAAGGCAGTTCGGTGTGGACTATTCTGGTTGTCGACGACGAAGCGGATGTTCACGCGGTCACCAACATGGTCCTGGAAAAACAGATGGTGCTTGGCCGGCGCCTGGAGTTCCTGCACGCCTATTCTGCAGAAGAAGCCATTGCACACCTTGATACTACACCCGACATCGCCGTTATCCTGCTCGATATTGTGATGGCACATGATACCGACGGCCTGGATGTAGCGCGTTATGTCCGCACCCACTATGACAACCCCCACACACGTATTATTGTGCGCACCGGCCAACCGGGAATGCTTCACGAAAGCGAAGCTGCCTCTGATTACGGTGTCAATTACTACGAGCCCAAAACCCAATT
>PAKT01000040.1 GCA_002710725.1 Spongiibacteraceae bacterium | reverse complement strand
GCAAACAGCGCTCAGACAGTCCTCACGACAACCCTGGCGTTTTCGCCTGGGTGGTGCCCGATTTGAACAGCGCGCCCGGCTCCGCCCGATTCACTGGCACGACAGCCCAAATGCTTTGACCCTCGTCAGGGTCTCTGAGACTTTATTGGGAGTGAGCACCCTTCCACTCTTATTTGCGGAGAGCCTTTTTTTTGCCCGAAATACGTGAGCCTGCGTCAGGCTTCGCCGCCGATCAGGCCCAGCAGTTTATGTTGAAAATCGAGTTGGGTTTGCACCAGATTATCGCTGAGTGGATCCAGATCAAAGATCCGGGCGTGCAGAGGGGCCAGCGTGATATAACCCAGAATCATGCAGTGAAAGGTCATCACTGAAGGAATATTGATCCAGCTCTTGTCGGTGGTTTCAGACAACTCGGAAATATAAGAGAAGAAGGGTCGATACCACTTGTCGGCAAGGATTTTCAGGGTCTCGTCATTGGCGAGGGTGGCGTGCTGGATCAGCTTCGCCATATTGGGGTGTTCGGCGTGATTGGTGAGCACCACCCGCACCTGCCGCATCATGTCTTCGGGTGTATCGCCGTGGCTGAGCGACTCAATAACGTCGTGCAGGGGGTCAAACAGGCGAGCCAATACGCACTCGTAGATATGCAGTTTGTTGCGATAGTGTTTGTAAACGCCGGGCCCGCGAATGCCTACCTTATCGGCGATATCCGTGATGGAGGTGGCAGCGTAACCATAGCGGGCGAAAAGGTCTTCCGCCGTGTCGAGTATGCGTTCGCGTGTATCTGTTGTCCGTCCCATAGCCTGCTTTTCTTATAGTGAGTGCAGCGGATAGCGGGGTAAGCGCGGGTTTGCTACAGCGCTATAACCAATTATTACCAAAATTGATTATAGCGGCTGCTGGAAAAATGATGTTGAGGACTACTTCACTGTTTCGAACATGCGTGCCGTAAGCTACCGCCAATGCCAGGCTTGCCAGGCGCCGGGCAGAAAAGCGATAAAGGCGAGGGTGCAGGCCACTCCCAGCACGCCCAGGCCAATAAACTGCCAGCGGTAGCGGCGACTCAGGGCTTTGGGCTCGTGGGTGGAGATGAGAAAGGGCTGTCTGCGCACCGGGCTGTAGCTCATCACGTTGACGGGGGTGTGGTCATAGTTGTCTTTGGCCGCCGCAAGCGCCTCGCTCTGGGCTTTCTGGCGGACGGCTTCCCATTCCTGGATATCGATTTCGCCGTCGCCGTTGCGGTCAAAACGGGCTACCAGATTGTCGTAGTCGCGTTTCCAGGCGCTGATCAGCGCATTGGTGTTGTGCTTGGCCTGGCTCTCAACAGAAGGGGGGTGCAACGTTTCAAAGTGACCCAGTGCGTAAATCATCTGGCCTTCTTCAATGCGGTGCTCGGTGTAGCGGTAGCGGCGACTGAACAGGCCGCCGCTCTGAGTAGAGTTGGGATAGCGCGAGTTGCCGTGCCAGGTTTTGCTGACCCTGGGTGACACATCGGCGCCGTCGGGGTAAACAAAACAGCGGCCGGTCTGGTCGTTCAGAATAATCGGTGTCTTGCTCGACTGGCTTTCCAGGGTGCGCCAGCGGCTGGTCTTGCCGGTAGACTCATAGCGCTCAATCTTGTAGCGGTACCAGACACAGGGCCTGCCGGTGAGCTTGGCCCGCAGCGGGCCATTTTCAGGGTGAGCTTCGCAAAGCCCGACGATCTCGACATAACCCTGAGGCGCAGATCGAATTTTCGAGGTGGGGGTGTCTTCAATCAGGCGCGCTTTTTTCAGCGCGCTGAAACTGGTGATCCAGCCAAACAAAGCCAGACCGAGGGCAAATAGCTCTACCCAGAAATAGTCACTGAAACTGTCCATGGAAGATTACTTAGGCCTTTATTTGAATAGGGCCTTCATGTCGACGTCTTTCAATTCTTCTTCGCTGAATTCCAGCAGATCAAAAGCTTCGAAATTGAGAAAGCGGGCGATAATGACATCGGGGAACTGCTCGATGCGCACGTTATTGTTATTCACCGCTTCATTGTAGGACTCGCGGCGGTCGGCAATGCCGTTCTCCAGTGCGGTAATGCGTTGCTGCAGGTGTTGAAAGGATTTGTCGGCTTTCAGGTCGGGGTAGTTCTCAGCGAGAGCAAACAGATTGCCGAGCCCGGCACGCAGTGTGGTTTCTGCCTCGCCCAGGGCTTTAACGTCGCGCCTGGCTTGCGCCTTGGCCACCATGGAGCGAGCTTCGATCACATTCTCCAGCGTCTGCTGTTCGTACTGCATGTATTGGCGACAGGTTTCCACCAGTTTGGGCAGTTCGTCGTGACGCTGTTTGAGCAGCACATCGATATTGGAAAAGTGTTTGGAGACCGAATGCTTCAGCGCCACCAGATTGTTGTAGAGGGTGACGGCGTACATCAGCAGAAAAGCCGCAATGATCAGGGTGATGATGCTGGTCATGTCCATGGAAATGCCTCTTTTTATTCTTGGTCTTCGTTGTCAGATGCGCAGCCAGTCCGGAACCGGTAGATCCACCTGTTCCAGATAGACCGGATTGTATAGTTTGCTTTTGTAGCGATCGCCATAATCGCAGAGGATGGTGACGATGGTGTGTCCGGGCCCCATGTCCTGTGCCATGCGCACGGCTCCAGCAATATTGATTGCCGAGGAGCCACCCAGACACAGGCCTTCGTGGCGCAGCAGGTTGAAAATATGAGGCAGCGCCTCGGCGTCGGAAATCTGGTAGGGCATATCAATGTCGATGCCCTGCAGGTTGCCCGTTACAAAACTGATGCCGATGCCTTCGGCGATGGAGCGACCTTCGGCGTTGAGCTCGCCGTTGGTGTAATGGCTGAAGAGCGCCGAGCCCTGCGGGTCGGCCAGGCCGATCTTGACGGCAGAGTTGCGCTCGCGCAGGGCCATGGCGGTGCCGGCCAGGGTGCCGCCAGTACCCACCGCGCAGATAAAGCCGTCAACCTTGCCTTCGGTCTGATCCCAGATTTCCGCGCCAGTGGTCTGGTAGTGAATGTCGCGGTTGGCCGTGTTGTCGAACTGTCGCGCCCAGACCACACCGTTAGAGTCTTTGGCGGAAAGCTCCTTGGCCAGGCGTTCGGCGGTGTGGATGTAGTGATTCGGGTCATCGTAACTGGTGGCCTTGACCAGTCGCAGGTCGGCGCCGTACAGGTCAAGCAGTTCGATTTTTTCCTTGCTCAGTGACTGTGGCATCACCACGACTGACTTGTAACCCAGTGAATTGGCCAGCAGGGTCAGGCCGATGCCGGTGTTGCCGGCAGTGCCTTCGACAATGGTGCCGCCGGGGTGCAGCTCGCCGCTGGCCTCGGCGGCGCGTACAATGCCGAGCGCGGTACGATCCTTGACGCTGCCGCCGGGATTCAGGAATTCCGCCTTGCCGTAGATGTGGCAGCCGGTCAGCTCCGATGCGCCGCGCAGGTAAACCAGTGGAGTATTTCCAATAAGATCAGCAAATTGGCGAGTTTGGGCGGGCGGTTGATGAGGCATGGATGTCTCCTGACAGCAGGCTTTCATGGTATCGCTGAGGGGCGGGTTAAGGCAACGCCCGCGCAGTTTGGACTGTGTCGTTGGGCTGCAGAATATGCTCTACTTGAGCATTGAAATTAAGTGATCCATTTCTCTGCCAGCCGCGTATGTGCAGAAGTAAGGAGTAGGAATGACAGACAGCCTCGGCGAAGGTATCGATCCCAAGTACTGGATTGATTGCATGGCCAAGGTCGCTGAAGGGAGAGACAAACAGAGCTTTATGGCCCTGTTTGACCACTTTTCACCGCGGGTGAATGCGTATCTGCTGGGACAGGGCGTTGAGGCCGGTATGGCCGAAGACCTGACACAGGAAGCGCTGCTGGCTCTGTGGAACAAAGCGCATCTTTACCAGCCCAAGAAGGCAGCGGTCAGCACCTGGCTGTTCCGGGTGGCCAGAAATCTCTGGATCGACCGCTTGCGCAAGCAGCGGGCCAAGGTTTACGAGCTGGAAGATGAGTTCCTTGAGGCGGGCGTCGGCGCACTGGATCCGGAAGAAGACACCGGCGAACTCGACTCCGATCGAATACAGGAGGCCCTGGCCGCTCTGCCGCAGAATCAGGCGCAGGTGGTGTACATGGCTTATTTTGAAGGCAAGAGCCACAGTGAAATTGCCGCTGATACCGGCATGCCGCTGGGCAGTGTGAAATCAGGTTTGCGCCTGGCGCTACAGAGCCTGCGCAAGAAGTACGGAGAGGAAACATGAACGTTGAGCACCATCTTCAGGCGGAAACGCTGGCAGCCTATGCGGCGGGCTCATTGCCCGCGGCCATGGCGCTGGTAGTCGCCTGTCACACCGAAGCGTGTGCGCACTGTCGCAATGAATTGCGACATGCGGAAGCGCTGGGTGGCCAGATGCTCGAGCGTTTACCGGTTAAGCCGGTATCGACGTCAGCGCGTCAAGCAATGCTGTCGATGCTGGATAACCAGCCCGAGCCGGCGACATCGCCCCGGCCCGCCCCGGCGGCTCAGCAAGCGCCCCTTAATGAGGGCGTTTTGTTGCCTCGGGCGCTGAAAAACCTGCTGCAGATTGACCACTATAACCAGTTGAAGTGGCGCAAGCTGGCACCTGGCATCGAAAAGGTGGAGTTGCCGCTGACCGAAGGCCGTTCCTTCATGCTCCGCATTGGCGCGGGTCTGGCGATGCCGGTTCATACCCACAAGGCCTCAGAACTGACCCTGATTATGCAGGGTGGTTATCACGACGCCTTGGGTAGCTTTAACGTTGGCGATATTGCCGATCTCGACGGCAGCGTTGAGCACCAGCCGGTGGCCTTTGACGATGAGCCCTGCATCTGCCTGGCGGGTATGGATGGCGGTCTTAAATTCCGCGGCCTGATTCCCACCCTGATGAAGCCCTTTATCGGCTTGTAGAATGCTCGCGCGCTTATATTGGCCGCGCGAGTTGTCGACCTATCAACCGATACACCCTTGGATTAAGTGCAAATCCCAGATGGCTGGAATTCACCGCCAGGTGGTTCACGTTGGCGTGGCGTAAGGTCGCCACTTCCTGAGACACAATGCCGTCGGTTGGGCTGAAAATAACGGTGACGGGTACCGCGACGCTTTCCATGTTGGTGCCCATCCAACCGGAAATATCCTGAACCTCTTCCGGTACTTCACTGTTGTAGAGGCGGCGCATGATGTCCCAGGCAGCCGTGCCGCGCGGGTCGCCGTGGGGCGTTCCCAGCGTAATTACCTGCCGTACCCACTCGGGGTGTTTCTGACCCAGTTCGTGGGCGTAGAGGCCACCCATGCTCCAGCCGATCAGGCTGACTTTGTCGCCGGTTTCAACAAAGACTTTTTCCAGCTCCCGAGCCGCGCGCAGCACCATTTTTTCCCGAAATTCCATCGCCGCGTCCAGCGAGGTCATGCGGTATTTCGGGAAGTTGCGGCCCAGATTCCAGGGCCGAGCATCGTAGCCCCAGCGGTTCAGCCAGCTGCGCAGGGGTGCCATACAGCCGTCGGCGCCACCGAAGCCGGGCAGGGTCATTACCGGGTGGCCGTCGCCGCGCGGCATGCGTTGCAGCAGGGTGCGAGACAGCAACAGCTGGTTCACTTCCAGCAGGGCGCGGGCGCCTTCTGACAGGGAGTGCCACAACTCGGGTGGTTCCGGATGGGGTGACGACTGCACGGTAATTCCTCGTTGGGATCTGCCATTCAGTGTCGACGCGGGCCCTGTAATCGGTCAAGGACAAAATAGGTCAGTACTTGCCGCAATCCGGGTCCTCAGGCCGACACGGTGCGGCCTTTGGCCCAGTCGCGCAGGGCCTGGATTTTCTCCGACATCACCACCGACAGGGGCCGGGTTCTTGCCAGCGCTTCCAGCAGGGTGTCCGTGGTCAGATCCCCGCCTTGGGCGAGGGAGGTGTAAAGGCCGGACACCACCGCCTGCTCGATTTCCGCCCCGGAAAAACCGGCGCTTGCCTGTGCAAGTAATGGCAGATCAAACAGGCCGGGACTTTGATCACGCTTTTGCAGGTGAATGGCAAATATGTCCTGGCGCACTGCCTCGTCGGGCAAATCCACAAAGAAAATCTCGTCGAGCCGGCCCTTGCGCACCAGCTCCGGCGGCAGGCCGCTGATATCGTTGGAGGTGCAGCACACAAAGACCGGTTTGCTGCGCTCGGACAGCCAGGTCAACAGCGTCCCCTGAATGCGCCGGGAGGTGCCGTCGTCGCTGCTGCCGTTGGCGAGACCTTTTTCTATTTCATCGATCCACAGTACGCAGGGCGACATCAGTTCGGCCAGTTGCAGAGCCTCGCGCAGGTTCTTTTCGGTTTCACCAATGTATTTGTTGTAGAGCGAGGCGAAATCGAGCCGCAGCAGGGGCAGGCCCCAAACGCCGGCGATGGCTTTGGCGGCCAGGCTTTTACCACCGCCCTGCACACCCAGCAGCATCACCCCTTTTGGGGTGTCGCCTTTGAGGCCGCCGCTGAGAAAGGCGCCTTTGCGCTGTTCCAGCCAGTGCTTCAGCCCCTTGAGGCCGCCCACGCTGGAGAATTTTTCGGTTTGGTACTCGAAACTGAGCACGCCTTCCATGTCCATCAGCTGGAACTTGGCGCGATTGATTTCCGGCAGGTCGCTTTCGTCAATGGCGCCATCGTCGCGAATGGCGCTGCGAATCAGGCGGCGGCTGTCGTCAAAGCTGAGGCCCTTAAGGTTGGTCATCAATTGCGCCAGTGTCTGCTGATCGGTGCGCACCCGGTGGCCTTTACCTTCGCTGGCCCAGAGTCTGGCCTCCTCGCGAATAATAGCTTCAAGCTGGGCCTCTGTTGGCAGGCGCAGGCGAAAGTAGGCGGTCAGGCGCGACAGTTCCGGCGGCATTTTAAGACTGTGGCTGATCAGCGCCAGCGTCGGGCGGTTGCGGTCGTCGCGCAGAGCGATGTCTTTTAGCAGACGAACAATCAAGGGGTTGGTGAGGTAGGGGTGAAAGTCGCAGAGGGCAACCAGTGCCGGCTGTTGCAGCTGCTTTATGGCGCGCAGGGCCTGTTCCGGTTCATCGAGATCCGCGCCCCCTTCAATCTTCTGGCCGAAGCTCAGATGATTGATGCCTTCGGTCGCCGACCAGCAGTGCAGGGCGCAGGACCGTTTAATGGCAACCCGAGTGAGCAATTGCAGGGCGCGGTTTTCTTCATGGGTTTCCAGCACCACCAGCGGCGTGCGGGAATCGAGAATCAGGTTGAGATCGTGAGCGTCATTCATGGACGACAAACATAAGCGCCGCCTCTCTGCCTGACAAGCAAAAAAAGCGCCGGCGGCATGGAGCCAGCCGGCGCAAGGGGGATCAGGCGTGGACGGGAACAGAGTGTTCACTGCCCGCGACAGCGAAGGCGCCATCGCCCTGCAGCGCCACGACGGCGGTGGCCACGGTCAGAAACAGGGGGTATTCCCAGCCACCGCCGGCGGCACTGAACACCCAGCCGAAGCCGGCGTGGGCCCAGGTGGCGCCCAGCGCGACGGGAATCAGCGCGGTTGCGACGACACGGCTCTGGTAGCCAATCACCAGGGCGAAGCCGCCAACCGCCTCGGCCAGGAATGTGGCGTAGGCGATGAACGGCGGCAGGCCCAGCGACTCAAAGAAGGCAACGGTGCCGGGCAGGGTAAATACAAACAGTTTCAGATAGATGCTGTGCGCCAGGTAGATTACGCCGAGGCTGATCCGGAGCAGGGCGGTACCGGCTTGTGCGGAGTTGATGCTGTGCATAATAGTTCTCCAATCGAGAGTTAGGGGTAACAACGCTGTGCATTTTTGCCCAGGCAGTATTATTTTTGAATTAGCTAAATTTGCCGGTTGATATTGCATAAATGCAAAGCTACGGTGGATCGGTACTGTGTTTCACTGCGTACCTGATATAGCAGCAAGCTGACATCTGAAACGCGAAAAGGAGCAGAGCATGGGTTTACTGGTAGAAGGTCAATGGCAGGACAAGTGGTACGACACCAGCAAGACGGGTGGTAAGTTCGAGCGCTCCGAGAGTCAGTTTCGCGGGGTGATTGGTGATAGTGAGCACCCACCAGAGGAAGGTCGCTACCACCTCTATGTGTCACTGGCCTGCCCCTGGGCGCACCGCTGCCTGATTTTTCGCGAGCTCAAAGGTCTGGAGGATCTGATCGACGTGTCTGTAGTCAGCCCGCTGATGCTGGAACAGGGTTGGACCTTTGACCGGGCCAGCGGCTCCAGCGGCGATGCGCTGTATCACAGTGAGGTGTTGCACCAGCTCTATACCCGACATCAGGCGGACTATACCGGGCGGGTCACCGTGCCGGTTTTGTGGGACAGCAAGCGCGAGCGCATCGTCAACAACGAATCCTCGGACATCATTCGCCAGTTCAACACCGGCTTTGATGAACTGACCGGTAATCGCGACGATTACTATCCCGAAGCGCTGCGCGCCGAGATCGATGATATCAATGACTACGTCTATCACCGAATTAATAACGGCGTGTATAAGGCGGGCTTTGCCACGACCCAGTCGGCCTATGAGGAGGCCTATGAAAGTCTGTTCGAGGCGCTGGATTTTGTCGAAAGCAAACTGTCGCGGCACCGCTTTCTGGTGGGGGAGCGAATCACCGAAGCGGACTGGCGGCTGTTCACCACACTGATCCGTTTTGACGCGGTCTATCACGGCCACTTCAAATGCAACCGTCAGCGGCTGGAGGAATTTCCGGCGCTGTCGGATTATGTGCGCGAGTTGTACCAGTGGCCCAAGGTGGAGATGACCGTGAATTTCAGTCATATCAAGCGCCACTATTACGGCAGTCACGCGACGATTAACCCGACGGCCATCGTGCCGGTGGGGCCGGACATAGATTATCAGCGGCCCCATCACCGCCACGAATTTCCCGGTTACGATGCTGCAGGAAAGCGTCTGTGAAAGACTGGGACGACATGCGCTTTTTCCATGCGGTGGCCGAGGGTGGTTCGCTCAGCGCCGCCAGCCGCTCGCTGGGGGTGAATCACTCAACCGTGTTCCGGCGCATCAATCAGCTGGAAGAGCGCTTGCAAACCCGTTTGTTTGACCGGCTCGACAACCGCTATCAGCTCACTGATCTCGGTCAGCAGCTGTATGCCCGGGTGCGTCAGGTGGCCGATGTGATGGACGATGTGGAGCGCCAGGTGGCCGGTCGCGATACCCTGCTTGAAGGATCTATCCGCCTCACCTGCCCGGATACCTTTCTGGATTGGATTGTGCCGGGCTTGATTGCGAATTTCTGTCGCCAGTATCCGCAGATTACGGTGGAATTGCGGGCGGATCAGGAGCATCTGGATCTGGCGCGTCGCGAAGCGGACATTGCACTCAGGGCGACGAATTCGCCGCCGGATTATCTGATCGGCAAGCGCCTGGGGCAGATGGGTTGGGGCTTTTACGGTTTGCCGTCGCTGGGAGAGTTGTCGGCGGTGCTGCCGGCGGCCGCGGCGGCGCCGGTTATCGCGCCGGAGGGCAAGCTGCTGCAAATTCCCGCCTGTCAGTGGCTGGATAAACAGTTGCCGCGCTTTCAGGTGGTCGCCCGCGCCGGCTCTTTGCGCGCCGCTGCCGCACTGGCGCGGCAGGGTTTGGGTTTGGCGCTGCTGCCCAGCGAGTCTGCAGAAGGGCTTGTCGAGCTTGCCGCGCCGGGCAAAAACTTTGATACCGGTATCTGGATTCTGCATCACCCGGATATGCGGCAGAACGCGCGCCTGAATTGTTTTGTCAGGTTTATGAGCGAGGCGTTTCAGCAGTGGTTTGCACAGCGGTCGCCGACGTGAAGCAGTGTCTGTGGAGACAGTGCTAACGCTATTTTTCTGCCGCTCTTTTCGCCAGTGACTGCGCACCTTCCATAATCATTTTGATCATGACCACGGTCTCGTCAATGATCTGCCCCCGTTCTTCCGGCGGCAGGTCGGCGGCGGCTGCGCCCATGGTAAACACCAGTCGGGTAATGGCCTTGGAAGCCAGCGCCGGTTCGTAGGTGGCGTGGCCAGTGACCTTTGCCATACGCGTCAATTCCTCGCACAGCTCATCCTCAAAAAAACGCAGCTCCCGATCAACCGCCTGACGAAAGGCCGGTGAACCGATGGACATCTCGCGCAGCAGAATATGAAGGGTTTTCTGCTCCGCATCGAGCTGCTCCATAAAGGCTTCGACCGAGGTGCGAATCGCGCTGCGCTCCAGTGACAGTCGTTGCCGCGCCTCGCGGATAACCCCGCGCAGACTGCGCCCCGCCTGATCGATCAGGGCCACCGCCAGGTCGTCCACATCCCGAAAATGGCGATAGAAGGAATTGGGTGCAATGCCCGCCGCCCGGGCGATCTCCCGCAGGCTCAGGGAGGACACGCTGCGGTGGGAGTCCAGCAATTTGACGGCGGCGTTCATCAGATCCTGGGCGGTGATCGGTTTCTTGCGTTTGCCAGCGCTCGCGGCGGTCTCGATTTTTTTCTCGGAATTCATCAACGGCTTCCTGATGGCTACTGCTTGGAGCTAACTGGCTGACCAGACTCGCATTTCGCACAGCCTAGCGCAGCGCTACCGCGGTGTATACACGGATGTATAGACGGTTATATATACAAATGTATTGACGTGTGTATATACAAGTGTATAGTGCAAAAAATGAACATTGATAGAGGCAAGCTTCATGTTGCGCGCACATACCGCTAAACGACTGCTGCAAAACGTTATTTCCCCCGACCAGTACGATTTCTGGGCTCGCGAGATGGGTTCCATTACCGCCTGGGAGCGATGCTTTGCGCGGGTGGTCAGCTGCAAAGAGGAAGCGCAGGACACTGTCAGCCTGACGCTGAGGCCGAACGGCAACTTCCCCGGCTACGACGCCGGTCAGCATATGAATCTGTCCGCGACTATTGGCGGGCGCCGCATCACCCGCAGTTACAGTTTTACCAGCAGCCCGGATCAGCCGGGGCTTGTCTCTGTAACCGTGCGCCGAGATCCGCAGGGCGCGATGAGCGACTGGCTCTGCCGCGAGGCCAGGCCCGGAGCGGTATTGGAGATTAACGGTGTATTTGGCGATATGACACTGGCGCAGATTCAGCCGGAGCCCGAGGATCACATGGTTCTGCTGGCAGCCGGCAGCGGCATTACGCCTTTTATGAGCCTGATCCGGGCGCGGCTGACCCAGAGCCCTGCGGCTAAAGTGACGCTGCTCTACTGGGAGCGCAGCCCTGAGTATTTCTGCTTTAACGCCGAGCTTGATGCGCTGACCCGGCAGTACCCTAATTTTGTACTTCACCGCTTGACCACCCAGAGCCCGATGGACGGAAAATCGGTCTCCGGGCGCGTTGACGCGGAACAATTGAATGACTTGCTTGGCAGTGAGGTGGTGGACAAACACGCTCAGCCCCTCGCCTTTATTTGCGGTGGTGCCGGTTTTGTCCAAAGCGCGCGGGCGTTGATGGCTGATCGCGCCCGGCAAATTTTCGCGGAAGCCTTCAGCCCACTGAAGGCAGCGCCGACCATTGAAAAGGCGGAGACCCATTCCGTCACATTGCTGCACAGCCAGCGAGTGCTGCAGGTCTCCAATCAGGAGACGCTGCTCGACGCGCTGGAACGCCAGGGCGTTGCCGTTGAGTCGGGCTGCCGCATGGGTATCTGCAATACCTGCAGCTGCGCGACGGCCGCTGGCCGCACGCGGGATATCACCACCGGACAATTTCACAGCGGACAGGCTACCCGGCTTTGCGTAAGCCAGGCTGTCAGCAATCTGCAACTCGATCTTTAAAGGGAAATTCACTATGACTTCATCAACCAGCCGGGCGTTGGCGCCTGACGAACTGCAACAGTTTGGTGACGAACTGGATGCCCTGAAGAAACGGGCACTGGACGACGTCGGCGAAGCCGATGCGCGCTATATCAAACGTATTCTGAAAACCGTGCGCTACACCGAGTTTCTCGGGCGGGCCCTGTTGTTTGTCGGAGTATTTCCACCGGCCTGGATACTGGGCACCCTGCTCTTGGGTCTGTCCAAGATTCTGGAAAACATGGAGCTCGGCCACAACGTCATGCACGGTCAGTACGACTGGATGAACGAGCCGGAGCTGAACGGCAAAACCTACGAGTGGGATATTGTCGGAACTGCCGATATGTGGCGCAAAACCCACAACTATGAGCACCATACCTACACCAACATCAAAGGCATGGACAACGACATCGGTTACGGCCTGCTGCGCCTTTTCCCCGAGCAGCGCTGGCGTCCCTTCTTCCTGCTACAGCCGCTTTGGGCAGCACTGCTGGCGGTGCTGTTTCAGTGGGGTGTCGCGATTCAGGATCTTGAGCTGGGCAAGGTGGCCAGTGGCCGAAAATCCAAAGCCGAACTGAAAAAACAATGGCAGCCGTTGGCTAAAAAAATACGCTTTCAACTATTGAAGGATTACGTGTTTTTTCCGCTGCTGGCGGGCCCGTTTTTCTTCACCGTGTTAAGCGGCAATCTGGTTGCCAATCTGATGCGCAACCTGTGGACGTTCATGATTATCTTTTGCGGTCACTTTACGGCCAAGGCAGAAGTTTTTCCCAAGACTGTGGTGGAAAATGAAACCCAGGGACATTGGTACCTGCGCCAGCTTCGGGGCTCTTCCAACCTGAAAGGCGGCAAGATCTTTCATATTCTGTCCGGCAATCTGAGCCACCAGATCGAGCACCATCTGTTTCCGACCGTGCCCGCCCGTCGCTACGGCGAACTGTCCCGGGAGGTCAAAGCAATCTGCGAGAAATACGGCCAGCACTACAATGTGGGCTCGCTGTCCTCGCAGTTCGGTCAGGTGCTCTATCGCATCCTGCGGCATTCCCTGCCTTCGCAGCCTAAGCCCTTTGCCGCGATGACAACCGCCTGATCCGCACTATCAGCAGCACCCCCGCGGTCAGCAGCGCCGCCAGTACGCCGTAGGCGGCGTTCTGGCTGACCGGAGGGAGCAGGGTGGAAGGCAGTGAGTCCGGTTTCAGTACATGAATGCCCGAAGGCAACAGCCACATGCCGGGAGCATGGCGGGTCAGAACCGCCCGGTGCAGGCTGTCCTCGTTAAACAGCAGACGATAATCAAGCGTTGTCGGCTGGAAAATGCCCGCCTCTTGCGGGCACTGCCAGTGCACTTGCCAGACGCTGAAACTTTCATCGGCGTACTCGGTCAGTCCGCTCAACTCGGCTTCAAGCTCGCAAGCGGCCTGTCCCTTACGAATAACAATATCGGAGACCAAGTGACGAGCTATGGCGTCGGCTTGGTTTTTCAGCTCGACCCAGGTCAGTTGTGGGGGTGTCTCTGGCGTCAGGTGAAGCATCACGTCGGTGAGGGCGAGATCCAGTCGGAGCGTATTGGGCTGCTCGCTGTGCCAATAGAGGTAGCTGGTGCTGGCTTCGTGGCTAAACGCGGTGTTAACGGCGAAGCCGTACAAGAGTATTGCGATCACTACGCGCTTCATTGGCTCGCCTCCACGGCGCGGCGGGCGCGCTCCAGCAGGCGTTTGTCTGCCCGTTCTTTCTGAATCTCATAATTTTTCTTTGCCAGTTCCAGCGCGGCCTCAGGCTGCTGTTCAAGATCCAGCAAAAAGCGTGCGTGCTCGTGCAGATGAATTGCGCTGTCGCGCTGGCCCGCGGCGCTGAACTGCTCGCGCAATCTACTGTGCAGGCTTTCAGCCTCGGGTGAACCGGCTTGGCGCAGGGCGATCAGTCGCAGAATGTCCAATCGGTCCGATGCCGGGCGACCATTGAGTATCGCCAGTGCCGATTGCGCCTTGTCGTGTTGCAGATACCAGTCGGCCAGAGAGGCTGCGCTGTAGTGGTCTTCCGGTGCGAGCGCCAGTGTCGGATGGTAGAGGGCTGGCGTATCCGGGTGCTCGATGGCGGCGGCGAGCTCCGCGAGTGTCGCCTGAGTCCATGCCCGCTCTTGGTGAATGTGGGGCGGCGGGTTGTTCAGCACCCTTTGCAGTCCGTCAAAAGCTTTCTGAGGCTGTCCCTTCAAGCCCATCAGGTTGTGTCGGCAGCTCTGTTCAATCAGCTTGTAGCCGATGCTGCCCAGTCGAAGACAGGCCTCGCCGGCCTGTTGGTAATCGCCTTGCACCACGGCCAGGCTGTAGGCGGTAAAGTTGGCCTGAGGGTGGTTGGGCTGGGCGGCCAGCACGCGGCTGAGAGTGGCGGCGGCCTTGTCGAACAGGTGTTTTCGCTGGTCAATAATGGCGCTTAATACGGCTGCGTCCAGATCACTTGCCGGTACTTTCTGGAGCAAAACCTCGGCCTTGCCCAGGGCGCGCAGATCACCGCTTTGCCGGGAGAGCTCGATCAGGCTGCGGACGAGGTCCAGTGTGTCAGTCTCGTTGACTTCGCTGCCGCTTGGCGGGTGACTGCTGTCGTTCTGCCAGATCACGGTCGTGGCTTGGGGGAGGGTAATGGGTGGTGCGCTCTGCACTTCAGCCGAAAGGCTGATCGGAGCGACCACCCCGAAAACGACAATGGCCAGCGACAGAGCGCTGGCCATTGTTCGGTGTTGCCAGCCATCAATCATTGAAGCTGATTGTCAAAGGCTGTCGGATTGGTGCCGTCGAGAAAGGTGAAGTCGATATCGTTGATCTCGGTCGGCACAGCCGTCGTGGGATCAGCGTCAAACAGGCCTTTTACAAAGGTCGTAAAGTTGGTGGCGCTGGGTGTAAAGCGCGGGTCGAGACTGTCGCTGTCACTGGAGCAGGCGGTCAGCCCACCCAGTGCCAGAGCGAACAGCGAAACTTTCAAAAAACTGTATCGCATGGCGTTCTCCTCAGTTATTGAGTGAGCCGGCTACCGGCACGTTCAGGTAGGGAAAGGCTTCGTCGAAATCCGTCGCGCTGACGATGGCACCATCAGTGTAGGGCAGATCGTTGCTGCCGGCGTTAGGATCATCGCCGAGCAAAACACCCATAGCGGCGCGCAGGGCGATATCCACCACGTCATCACCGGGGCGGCGACCGTTGGGGAAGCCCGCGAGGTCATTACCCAATACACCCAGGTTCGACTGGCTGGCGGTTGGAGTCACTGCAGTGGTGGTGTTCAGACGCAGCATTTCCGAGGCCGTTACTCCGTCTGGCTGGTTAACGCCGGAAACGCCGGTAAGAAATACCGAGACCAGATCCGTTCGCGGAAACACATTGGGCGCGGTGACACCAAACAGGATTTCCAGCAGCTCGGGCAGCACGGGGTTGGTCACGTAGGTGGCAAACTGGCCATCACCCGAGGGGTGGCTGGCGTTAAAGCGGTCCTTGTCTTTCAAACCAATAACCACTTCGTTTACCAGCGGCATGCCGAGTCGCGATACCTGGGTAAAGGCACCGCCCTGAACCGACGCTTTCTTGCCGTTGGTGCCACCGGTAAAGGCGTCAGCGGTGGGCGACGGGTTGAGTATGCGGGCCTGTGGCAGGGACGCGGTAGTCCAGGCGCCTATCACGGGTTCGCTGTCGCTGGTGACACAGCTGATGGGAACCTGCAGCGCCAGTGAGGTGACGTTTTTGTTGGCGATGATGTTGGTTTCACCGTCGCGTGGGCCGACCGGGTTGGTGGCGACCAGGTCAAACACTTCGCCGAGGTTCACCGCAAAACCTTCGCGGCGCTGACCGACAAATACCTTGCCAGTGTCGGCGCAGCCGGGAATGGTCACGCTGTAGACGTGATCACTGGCATAGCTGGCGTAGTCGCTGAAAGACTTATTGCCGATGTTGTCCAGTGGCTTCAGGAAAGTAGAGGATCCGTCAGCGCTGTTGGTGACGTTGCTGGTGTTGCCGGAGCGGCGCTGACCGTTGATGCGAGTCAGGGTGTAGGTCTGGCGCGAAGTGACATTGCTGGTATCAGTGGCATTCGGCCCGATCCCGCCAATGTTTTTCAAGGGGACTGAAACCATCTGGTCATCGACGGGCACCTTCAGGTCATTGATCACATCATCAAAGGAGAATTGAAAGGTGATGTCTTCGACGGCATCACCGTCGTTGTCGATGTGAATCTCGTAGACGGCTTCCGTGTCCAGATCAAAGTAGTTGGGACCGCCGTAAGCATCCTGCAAGGGCTGGTAGTTGGCGATAAAGGTTACCGTGGTATCGCTCTCGCTGCCGTAGCTGCGGAACATGTAAAAATCGGTACCGTCGACTTTTGGTAGCTTGGTAATAAAGGGGGCTTCTCGGTGACTGGATGCGAGAGCTGGATTGCCTGCGACAATGGCCAGGCTTAGCAGCGCGGCCGGAATTTTTATCAATGTGTGCATATGTATCTACCCTTGGTGTGTGGCTTTTTCGTTAGACCGTTTTCCGTAGGTACAAGTACGTACTCTCTGGCGAGCCCGATCAGGATCAGTAAAAGTAAATATTCACAACGCGCAGATTGTCGGGTTATCTGCAAAGCCAAAGCGGGTGGTGTGCGTGTCGTCGGCTTAAAAGAGGGGGCTCGGCAAAGGTAATAGTTTTGCGTTGCCGCGCTCTTGCCGAATATCGAGGGGAGGCGTAGACTTTCGTTCGAATGCTATTCGAATGAGTCTCAAAGATGTCTCCCGCGCCCCGCTATTCCCCGGAAGAAGAACAGGAGCTCGTGCTTGATGCCGCCGTTGGCTGTATTGAGGAAAGCTCGCTGCTGGGCTTTACCATCGGCGCCATCGCCAAGCGCGCGGGCCTCTCGGTCGGCTCCCTCTACAAACATGTGCAGAGCAAGGAGGACCTGCTGGTGGCCCTCGCCACACGTCAGGCACGCCATACGCGCCAGCTTTACGGCGAAATTCTGGATGCCGATCTGAGCGCTCCCCAGCGCATCATCAGTCTCAGTCTGCTCGACCCGGCCAAGACCCGGTTGTTCAGCTTTGACGAACATCTCAACACCCTGGTGTCCAGCGAGGCGATTTTGCAACGCGCATCCCAGGGCTGGCTGGCGCAGATGCGCAGCGCCGCCGAGAGTATTGATCTGATGTTTCGGGATTTTTTTCAAGGCGCGGCCGACAGTGGTGAGCTCGATGTTGCCAACGAGGACGAACTGCATACCTTGAGCATGGGCTGCTGGTCGATGTGTGCGGGCTTTCAGCATATTGCGCTGATGCGCAATGTGCGCGGCAGTGAGCGGCAGGAGCATTTACTGAACTACCCGCTGCAGGCCAGTGACTACCCGATTGTCTGCACCCAGCGCCTGCTGAACACCTACCGCTGGCGCGAGCCTCTTAGCGCGGAGGCCATTGAAGCCGCTTGTGAACAACTGATTGCCATGGGGTATCGCTGATGACCACCAATACCAAACAGAGTCCTGCCAAACGCTGGCTGCTGGCCCTTGGCGCCATCGTGCTGGTCATTGCCGCGCTTGCAGCCTTCAAGGTTCAGGAAATCATGGGGGCCATTGCCTTTGCCCAATCTTTTCCCGAGCCCTCTGAAACCGTTGAAGTGCATGTGGTCGAAGGCGCGCACTACCAGCCTGTGCAGAAGGTCTACGCCGAGGTGGTGGCACCGCGCCGGCTGGAGCTGCGCACCGAGCTGACCGGTGTGGTGGCGGAGGTGGGCTTTGCCGCCGGCGCCGCCGTTGAAAAAGGTCAGCTGCTGGTGCAGCAGGATGTGCGTGAAGAAAAAGCGCGCCTGCAGGCACTCAAGGCGCGCGAGCTGCTGGCAGCGCGCACCTTTTCCCGCAATCAGACGCTGCACCGGGAAAAGCGCCTCAGCGAGCAGGCGCTGGATGAGTCCCGCGCTGAACTGGATTCGGTGCGCGCAGAACTCACACAGGTTCAGGTGCAGATTGATAAAAAAACGCTGACCGCTCCGTTTGCGGCCAGGGCTGGTATCCATCATCTGGAGCCTGGACAACTGTTGCCCGCGCAGACTCACATCACAACCCTGATCGGTCTCGAGCCTTCTTTGTGGTTGGAGTTCGAACTGCCGCAAACAGCCCTGCAGCTGAAGCCTGGTGACGCTATCGGCGTGCAGGCTGACAGCAGTGAACTCAGGGCGACCATTGTTGCCCGCGACGCCGAACTGTCAGCCTCCGCGCGCAATCTGCGCTATCGCGCCGAGCTGGAGGGCGGCGATCACGGTCTGCTGCCGCACGCGGTGGTAAAGGTTCTCGTACCCGCGAGCGAGCCCCGGCAGGTTGCCTTGATACCGGATACGGCGCTGCGGGTGGATCAGCTTGGCAGCTATGTTTATCTGTTAGGTGAAGATGAGAAGGGCGTTATCAGGGCCAATCGGCGACAGGTGGAGGTCGCCAGCCGTCGCAATAATGCCGTCGCTATTCTGTCGGGCTTGGAGGAGGGCGACCGAATCGCCGGTATGGGAGCCTTCAAGCTGCGCGACAATATCAAGGTGTCGGTCAGTGACCCGGCTGCGGAGCCGCAGTCATGATTCCCGCCGACAAACCGTCGCCGATGGATGTCTTCGTCAAGCGGCCGATACTGGCGCTGGTGGTCTGCGCGGTGCTGGTTCTGGCCGGCCTGCGGGCAGCCCAGGGTATTGCCGTGCTGCAGTTTCCGCGCATCGAAAGTGCGACGCTGGTGATCAGCACAGTCTATACCGGTGCGTCCTCCGATGTGGTGCAGGGTTTTGTCACCGAGCCGATTGAACGGGTTGCCGCCAGTATTCCCGGTGTGGACTATGTTGACTCCAACACCACCGCCGGGGTGAGCACGGTGCGGGTGTGGTTGCAGTTGAATCACAGTACAACGGCGGCACTGGCCGAACTGTCTACACGGCTCAGCCAGATTCGCTTTGAGTTACCGCAGGGTGCGGAAGACCCGGCGGTGGAAGTGCAGCGCGCCGATCGTCCGGCGGCCCTGTTTTATCTGGATGTGGTGGCCGACAATATTCCCCGCGCCCAGGTAACCGACTACCTCAAGCGCGAAGTCAATCCAATGATTGCTGCGATTGAAGGAGTGCAGCGGGTCGGCCTTGAAGGCGGGCGCGAACCGGCCATGCGGATCTGGCTGGACCCGGCGCGGCTGCGGGCCTTTGATCTGAGTTCGGCCGATGTGCTGGCCGCGCTGCGCGGCAACAATGTGATTGCTACCGTCGGTCACACCGAAAACGACTGGCAGCGGATCAACCTGCTCGCCAATACCACGCTGCAGAACGAGGAGGACTTTCGCCAGCTGGTACTGCGGGAAGATCGCGGTGCCCTGCTGCGGCTGGGTGATGTAGCGAAAGTCGAGCTGGGTGAAGAGGAAGGTGAGGTCAACGCCCGCTACAGTCAGCGCGACAACGTGTTTATTTCGGTGTGGCCGCTGCCTGGTGCCAACGAGATAGCCATCGGCGATGCGCTGTACCCCTTGCTGGAGGATCTCAACCGCAATATGCCGGCGGGCATCCGGATCGAAAGCGGTTATGACGGCACCATCTACATGCGCGACGCCCTGCGCGAAATTTTCACCACCCTGTCTGAAACCATTTTGCTGGTTGGCCTGGTGGTGCTGGCGCTGATGGGCTCGTTCCGCACGGCGCTGGTGCCACTGCTGACCATCCCGATTTCCATCCTCGGCGCCATTGCCTGTATGTCGCTGATGGGTTTTTCCCTGAATCTGCTCACCACGCTGGCCATTGTGCTGTCGGTGGGGCTGGTGGTGGATGATGCCATTGTGGTGGTGGAAAATGTTGCCCGCCATATGCGTGAAGGCCTGTCGCGCACCGAGGCAGCGCTGGTCAGCAGTCGAGAATTGCTGACGCCCATTATCACCATGACGCTGACCTTGGCCGCGGTCTACGCCCCCATCGGTTTCCTGTCTGGTCTGAGTGGTGTGCTGTTCAAGGAGTTTGCTTTTACCCTGGCTATTGCGGTTCTGATTTCCGGGGTGGTGGCCATTACTCTGGCGCCGATCATGAGTGCCAAGGTGACGCCCGAAGGTGGCCATGAAGGGCGGATCACGCACTGGGTGAACGATCGCTTTGACCGGCTGCATCGTGCCTATGCGAAGTGGCTCGACCACATCTTCGCCTGGCAAAAGCCGATCCTGGTGGTGGCCCTGGTCTTCAGCCTGCTGTCGCTGCCGTTTCTGATGTTTTCCCAGAAGGAGCTGGCGCCTATTGAAGATGAGGGCATGCTGAGTGTCGTCGTTGAAGCGCCACCGGAAGCGTCACTGGCCTATACCACTCGCCAGATGAATGACGTGGTGGATTCGCTGCTGACGCTGCCCGGCAGTACTCGCATGTGGCAGGTGGTGCGTTCCAGTGGTGGCTTTGGTGGTCTTGAATTTCGGCCCTTTGAAGAGCGCGATCAGACCGTGCAGGATCTGCTGCCCCAGGCCTTTGGCGCGCTGTCGGGTGTGGTGGGTGTCAAGGCTTTCCCCATTCTGCCGCCGTCCCTGCCCAGCGCCGGACAGTTTGATGTGGAGCTGATCGTGCAGTCGCCTGACAGCTACCGCGAAATGAAAGTCCATGCCGACAAACTGGTGCAGGCGGCCTACGCCAGCGGCAATTTTATGTTTGCGGAAACGGATTTGAAGATTGACCTGTCGCAGGTCCGGCTGACGATTGATCGCGATCGGGTGGCCGATTTGGGGATGACCATGGCCGGCGTCAACGATCAGATTGCGACGCTGTTGTCAGGCAACTACGCCAACCGGTTTGATGCCAACGGTCGCGCCCACAGAGTGATTCCGATGGTGCAGGATGCCGATCGCTTTGATCCGGAAACCATGATGTCACTGTTGCTGCAGACACCGTCGGGTGACCGGGTGCCCGTGTCTGCCGTTGCAAGCTTGAACTACGACGTGGCGCCGCGCGTGCTGGGTAAGTTTGATCAGAAGCGCTCCTTCCGCCTGTTTGGAGGCATCCTGCCCGGCACAACCAAAGAACAGGCACTGAGTGCATTGGAGAAGGCAGCCGCCGAGATCCTGCCGCCACAGTATTCGGTGGACTACGCCGGTGAGTCACGGCAAATACGCAAGGAAGGCAATACGCTCATGGGCGTGCTCGGCATAGCACTGGTGCTGGTTTACCTGATGCTGGCGGTACAGTTCAACAGTCTGCGCGACCCGCTGGTGGTACTGCTCGGTTCGGTGCCGCTGGCGATTGCCGGCGCCTTGCTGTTCCCCTTTCTCAGCTGGACCAGTATCAATATCTATTCCCAGATTGGCTTTATCACACTGGTCGGCCTGGTGGCGAAAAACGGCATTCTGATTGTGGAGTTTGCCAATCAGGCGCAGAAACAGGGCGCGCGTAAACTCGAAGCGATTCGCACCGCAGCAGAAACCCGTTTGCGGCCCGTACTGATGACCACCGCAGCCACCGTGCTGGGGCACTTCCCCTTGGTGCTGGTTACCGGAGCGGGGGCGGAAGCGCGCAACAGCATCGGCATCATTCTGGTCGCCGGTATGATTATCGGCACACTGTTTACCTTGGTGGTTTTGCCCTGTGTTTACCTCTGGTTGGCAGAGGAGCATGAGCCGGAAGGTCTTGAGTCGCCCCTCAAAATCGCGCCGGGCTAAGTGCTACAGACTGAAAAGTTTGCAGGAGAGTTTGTGATTCCCAAAAAGTACACGCCGTATGTGTTTTCCTTCTTTATGGCGCTGCTTATGTCCATGTTGATGTCGCTGGTGATATCGATATTCAACGTTGGGCTGGTGCCGAACATCGTAGAGATATGGTTGAAGGCCTGGGTGTTTGCCTTTGTGGTGGCCTTTCCCACCACCCTGTTGGTGACGCCTGTGGTCAGGCGCGTGGTAGATATTCTGGTAGCGGAGTCGTAGCCCCCTCTCCCCGAGGGAGAGGGCTGGGGTGAGGGGGCTGGGGTAAAGGGTTGGCATCACACCTCAGAAACTGAACCTGACCCCGCTTTCAATATTCCGCCCCGCTTCCGGTGCAAAATTCTTGAGCAGTGAGGTGTGGCTGCGCACTTCCTCGTCCAGCAGGTTGCGCGCTTTGACAAACAGAGTCATTTCGCTTTTGCCGATGGAGAAGTGATAGTCGCCGGCAAGTTCAAGCAGTGTGTAGCCATTCGTTGTGCTTTCGTTGTCTGCCGTTCTGTCCTGCTCCCGAACCTCGGTCAGGCGCAGGTGGGTAGACCAGTTGCCCGCGTGATAGTGCAGGGCCGTGCCAAAGCGCTGCGCGGGGATGCGCGGCACATCGCCATTGCCCTCGGTAAAACGGGCACGGACATAATCGCTGAAGAATTCCGCGCTCAGATTTTTATGAATTAACGGCAGCGGCATGCCAAGCTGAAATTCGTAGCCGGTAAAGGCCGCGTTACGCTGACGGAAATTAGCGACTTTAACTTCATCGACCTCTGCGCCTGTATCCTGCAAGTAGGTGTAATTCTGAATGTCGTTGTAATACAGGCTGAGCTCTGCAGTAACCGCACCCGCGGTTTTGCGCAAACCGATTTCCAGATTGTGTGACAGTTCCTTGTCCAGTTCCGGGTCACCGACTTCGATGCGTGCGGTAGCCGCGTGCTCGACCGCCTCGCTCAGGTTGGTGGCGCGAGCGCAGTTCTGACTGTTGGAATAAAGCTCCTCGACAGTTGGCGCGCGCTCGGAGCGGTTGAGTGCAAACAGGGCATTGCTGTCGTCGCGGAAATCCCACAATGCCGAGGCGCTGGCAGACAGGGTGTTGCGCTCGTCTTCGCAATTGCTGCCAATATCAATGCGCTGTTGTTCGCCGCGCAGACCGAATTCGTAAGTCCAGCGATCGATGCTAAGTTCCTCTACCAGAAACAGGGCGTGATTCTGGATGTCGGCGGGTGGAATAAAGGCTTCCTCTCCGACCGCGGAGAAGTCGCGGTCGCCAAGCTGAAGGCCAATCGCTCCCTGCCACTTGCCCATCGGTTTATGTCGCAACACCAGTCGACCTTCGCTGGCCTTGTTTTTGAATACGGTTCCTACTTCAACACCTTCATCGGATTCTTCCAGCTCCTTGTGCTGGTAGTCGTTGCGGCTCAGACGCAGATCGAGCGATTGGAAAAAGCCTTGGAGGTCGTAGCCGGCTTTCAGGTCGATACGCTCCTGCTCCATGTCCAGTCGGATATCGGCTTCTTCGTGGCCGTGCCCGCCGCCGGACGAAGCGTCGTGTTCTTCGTGGGCGCCGGGAGGCAAGCCATAGTTATTATTGGCCCGATTAACTGACAGGCCTATAAAGCCGCGCTCGGTAATCCATGAACCGCCCGCAGTCCAGGCATCCGAGCGTTTGTCACTGTTGCCAATATAGCCGCGCGTGTTTTCTTCCGGCAGTTCCTCACCGGCAGCACTGAGGGCCGCAAAATCGATGGCCGAGCCTGGAATGTCGAGGTTGTTACTTTCCCGGTACAGGCCATCCAGATGCCAGGCAAACTGGCCCAGGCCACCGTCCAGTCGGAAGACGCTGCTATCCTGATCGTTGGCGGTAGCGTGGCGAACTTCCAGCGCGCCGCTGATGTTATCCGGCAGCGAATCCGGAATGCGGTTGTCTACTACATTGATCACACCCCCGATTGCGCCATTGCCGTAGAGCAGGGTGGCCGGACCGCGGATGATTTCAATGCGTTCGGCGAGCAAGGGTTCGACGGCGTAGCTGTGGTCGGGGCTGATATCGGCGGCATCGAGACTGCCGACACCGTCCTGCAGCACCCGCACCCGGTTGCCGCCCTGACCGCGAATGACCGGGTTGCCCACGCCGCTGCCAAAGCTGGCACTGTGCACGCCGATTTCATTGCTCAGGGTTTCACCGAGGCTGGCGGCGGCTTCCTGGCGCAGGGCCTCGCCGCTCAATACGCCAATCGGCAGGGCGGTATCGGAAGCAGCCTTGCCCAGCGGTGCCGATACGACAATTTCTTCAATATGCTTGTCGCCCGCCCACACCGGCAGGCTTGAGACGATCAGGGAGACCGCCCACAGAGATCTGGTTTTCATAATGCTCTCTCACTGTCGCGCGCACAGTGCACGCGCTGTTTAAACGAATGTCGGGATTATCGGGAGAGGGCGTGGAAAGGGGGTGCGCGGGCGGAGAATGCGAGCGTGGTGGCTGGTATCGCCGTGCGATCATCGGATACGGGCAGTGCCCGGTAACTCGTGATATGAAGCTGACAGGGCTGGCTGCTGACCGTGCCCGTTTGCGCCTGAATCTGCAGACAGCTGTCACAGTCGCTGTAATGCGCAAGACCGTCCTGATGCACATGCAAGGCCGCCGCATTGCCGGCAATCAGCAGTAAGCTGATCAGCAGCGCGAGCAGGGCGGGCTTGTAGGTGTATCGATTAGGCACGGTTTGGCAAACTGACTGAAGTGAGAAATGCAATAATATAACATTTTGCACTGAGCGCAAGTGAAATGCCCTAAACAAGGCTGCTGTGTTGGCGGAATGGCTGTGGCCCCTGCTTGAAGGATGGTTTCGATACAAGGCTTGAGCAAGGCTAAAAACTGTTGGCATAAGCCGACAGTTATTGGGCGTTGCCGGTGCGTAAAACGTAAAAAGTAGCGCGCCGCTGGTGCGCTGGTAGTTTTTCGCAGCCACTGTGGAGTCCGCCCTGATAAACCTGTTTGCGAATTCACGGCATACAGCAAAAGGAGGTTTTCATGCGTACTTTGAATTCAGCAGCACTGGTACTGGTTATGTCGATGGTGGCGGCGCCGGTCTTTGCCGTCGGCGGCCTTGGTGGGTCGGGTTCGGGAGCTGCCTCGGGTGGTGTAAATCAGGACTCCATCGACGGTGCCCGTAATCAGGGTGGCAGCGATCCGCTGGCAGAAGAGCAGGATGAGCTGAAGAACGACAAGCAGGAAACGGAGAGCTCCATCGAGGACTCGGATCAGGCGGCCACCAGTCGCGATCGACGCTTGAAGGGTGACGGCAGTTTTTCCGCTGGCCAGGATGGCGTAAGCGGCAGCGGTAGCGCCGACACCGAAGAAGCTGAAGAGTAAGTTCTCTCCATCCCCGCCTTCCGGCGGGGATTTTTTCACGCCAAGGCCACATATCGATTCACCCATAACTAGGCCGCTTTGGCCATCTTCTGGTAAAAACCTACAGGGGCCAATTTATGGTAAGCCTGTTGATGTCTGGCGCAAGGACTGTCGGCTGCTGGTAATTAGCGGACAGTCAGCGATGACGGGAAATAGATAGAACCCCCGAGTTTTTCTTCGGCCTCAACGCCTGTAGCACGCGCGGTTTTGCTGTGGAGCCGAAGGCGCAATAGCAAAAGCGTCGCTGTGCCTACCCTTGTTAGGAGCCATTCTGTGCACTCGCTAGCTTTTTGATAATAGTCCTGATCTGCTCGAGGCTATCTGTTTTTTCGCCTTCATAAACTGCGGCTAGCTCAAGAAAAAAGTAGTTTGTTGTTGATAGCAGTCCATCTTCTTCATTGTAGAACCACATGGTGCCTGTGAGTCGCACGTCTTTGCTGGCGGCCAAATTGATTTTTATATGCGAATCAAGGTTTATAGCGACAAACCCGTCACTGAATGTGACATCACTGGCCCGGAAACTTAAACTTCTTGGCTCGCCATCATAGAACTTATATGTGAATTCACCACCTGATTCTTCAGTCAATTCGAGGTGAAAAAAACCATAATCGCCAAAAAACCTCTTGTGGTACTGATACCATTCACCTATTGCGAGATCGTTTGAATATACCTTTCCCGCCACCATCAGAAAAAACAGTGTAAAGAAAAAAGCGTTTATGCGACTCACTTCACGGCTCTGGTCCGCCCCACAAAAAGTAGACACCATAACTAAGCTGCTAAAGCAGCCTTTTCCTCAAATGCCACAGGGCTGAGGTTGTCATTGGCGGAGTGCCTC
>PAKT01000039.1 GCA_002710725.1 Spongiibacteraceae bacterium | reverse complement strand
TAAGAAAACAGGGCTTTCAGTGTGGCACTGAGAGAGGCCTGGTGGTTCCACACCGTCGCAAGGCTCCGGTGCCCAAACCCTTCGGGTTTGTCCCGAGGGAGAGGGGGCACGCAAACCGGTCTCTCCCTCTGGCCACGGCGCTCAGCTTATCCGTATATAACCCATCAAACCTGTCTTCATATGCTCGATCACATGGCAGTGGTACATCCAGCTGCCGGGGTTGTCGGCGACGAAGGCGATTCTGGCGCGCTCGTTTTTCTCCAGCAAAATAGTGTCCGTGAAAAACGGCGTGATGGTTTTCCGGTCCGAGCTGAGCACTTTGAAGATCAGGCCGTGCAAATGAATCGGGTGGCCGTGGGGAGTGGCGTTGTGCAGTTCGAATATATAGCTCTTGCCCAGCGACAGTTCGGCCAGCGGTTCCGGCAGGTTGGCACTGTGCATGCCGGCCCAGGCGCGCCGGTTGATGGTCCAGAATTCATGATGGGCGTGGCCGTCTTTGGAGACGGGCGTCATTGCCCCTGCCCATTCAAAGACAAAGCGGTGGGTTTCCGCTTGGGAGAGGTCGGGTTCAGATACCGGGTTGGCTGGCAGAACCGGAATGGGCGGCGGACTGCCACTGCGCAGCGGCGCGGTGGTGCGCAGGCTGCATACCTTCTGCAGAAAGCGGCCTTTCCTGTCGTAAATGGGAATTTCCACGCCGGCTTCAGCGGGGGTGTGCAAACCCAGGTCGAGTCGCATGCCGACGCCGAGGTCGTGCACCTCCAGCGCCTGCGGTGGCACGGGCATGGCGTCAATGGCGATCACACGGGCGGGCGTGTCGCCCAAACTGATGGCGAACTGACGGCTGTTGTCCATGTTCAACAGGCGCAGGCGCACCGTGGCATTGGCGGGCACTGCAATCTCGGGTAGCTGGCGGCCATTGACGGTGGCGACATTGCCCAGCGTGCCGGCGCGGGCGGCGTGGCGCGGTTCGGACAACGGCATAAAACTGCCGTCGCTGTTCAATCGCCAGTCCTTGAAACCCGCCATCACATCCGCATCGAAAGCGGGTTTGTTCCTTTCCTCCACGATCAGGGCGCCGACCATTCCCCGGCCCAGCTGCTCGATGCTGTGCATGTGGGGGTGGTACCAGAAGGTGCCGGCGTCGGGGCAGGTAAATTCGTAGTCAAAGGTCGCGCCGGGTTTGACCGGCGGCTGGGTGAGGTAGGGTACCCCGTCCATGGCATTGTCGAGGCGGATGCCGTGCCAGTGAATCGTGGTTTCCTGAGGCAGTTTGTTGATGAAGTGAATGCGTAGTTTTTCGCCCTGGCGGGTGCGAATCACCGGAGCCGGAAACTGGCCGTTAAAGGTCAGCAGCGCACTGGAAGTGTCCGGCAGCACCGGCAGCGGCTGTTCTTCGGCAGTGAGAATGTAGTCGTGCTCCGGTTGCCGCGACAGACTCAGGCTGAGCTGGGGGCTGGCCGCCAGCGCCGCAGCCTGCAGAGAGCGTTGCAGAAATCGACGTCGTTTCATGAACTCACTTCCATATGGTTGTCCCAGCGCAGTTCGGCCACCCGGCCGGTCAGGCTGAGGCCCTGTTGATCAAGCTGCACCAATTGGCCGCGGCCGTTACTGGTGAGGAAAGTGCCTGTCTTTGAGTCAAAGGCTGCGCCAGCAACATCATTCAGCGCTTGCAGTGTCTGGAACTCACCGTTGCGCCAGAGGCTGATACAGCCGCCGCGAGGTGAGGTGGCGATCACCGCATCACCGGCGCAGGCCACGCTGGCAATGTAATTGTGATGCTGGCGCCAGACCGGGTCGGTCGCGGTCAGGGCCTGCAGGCGGTCTTCACCGCGATGACGAAACAGCAAGGGTAGGGCCAGCGTCGGGTCGCCTTCAAATTGAGCGCCGACGACCACCTCGCCATCGCTGCTGACATCCAGGTGGCGCAGGCTCAGCTGGTGGTGGGGCGGTTGCCATTGCCCCAGCAGCGAGCCATCTCGGCTGTCGATATAGCTGAGGTTGGGTTGCATGGTCTCAAGGTTGAGTTTGTCGCGGTTGGAGCCGGGCAGGGTCAGGATGCCGCCGTTGGCGACGACTACCGTTTTGTCGTCGGGCAGAGTGGCGAGCTGGTGGGGGCCGATGCCGCCGCTGGCAAACTCGCCGACCCGGCGGTAGCCGTCGCGGCAATCGTAAATTCCGATAAGACCCTCGCCACCACGGGCGTAGTCATTTTCGCTGGTCAGCAGCAGTGAGTTGTTATTGACCAGTGTGCCGTGGCCATAGAAATGCCGCCCTGCCGGGCTGGCGATGCGGGCCTGCAGCGCGCCGGTGTCTGCATCGAGCACCGTCAGCCAGTTGCCGGGTCGGCGCGCAAAATACAGGGCGCTGCGGGTCAGCGGATTGAGCAGCACATCGTGGCCGCGACCGGGGCTGGGCACCTTGAACTGCAAGTGGCCCTCGGCCCAGCAGCACAGAAAGTGTCTGTTCGCCTGATCGCTGGCCGCAGAGTAAATGCGGCGCCCGGCACCGGACCAGACCGTCCCCGCTGCGCCCAGGGCGATAGCCGTCAGCGCCCCGGCCAACACTTGCCGCCGGGAAAGCTCAATCGCCGTCATTGGCATTGAATCCCAGAGTAATGCCCAGCGTCGCGGGGATTTCCCGTTTAAAGGCTGCCAGTAATTCCCCCAGTGTCTGATGCAGGGTGTTGATGGCGCTGCGGTTGGCAGCCTCACTGTGATTTTCCGACAGGCTGCCTTCGATGCTGGCCGTCGCGCTGATGGCTTGGTCAAACAGGGCGGTCACCTGCTGGCTGAGTTCTTCCTTGTCGCGATGGCGCAGCAGCTCTTCCAGACCAGCCCCGTCGCCGGCGCTGTAGAGCAGTTGCAGGCTGTGCAGGTTAATCAGAATGGCCTCGCGGGATTGCTTGCTGCGCCACCATTCCAGCAGAAAGGGGTTGGCTTGTCCGGCATTGGAAAGCCCCAGCGGGCGCTCCAGCTTGTCGCGCTTGATGCGCTCCAGGCCGTAAACGAGGGTTTCAATCAGGGCGCCAATCGCGGCATTTTTATCCGGATAAGCCAGGTTGTCGGGGCCGGGGCTTTGCCAGGTGCCGAGGTAGTTGCCGCCCTTCGGGTGCCAGCGCTGGTAGAGAAAGTCGGCCACCTGATGCAGGTTGGTGGCAGCGGTACTGAGGTGATCGCAATAGGGCTGGCCCTCGTCGCTCAGGAGCTTTTCCGCCGGTTTGTCGTAGAGTAAGTACTCCATCGCCGACAGGCCCTGTATGACCACGCTGGCTTCCTGCAAGGCGGGCAGGGTGATGGCTTCGTCGCCCTTCACAAACTGTTCGGTCTTGCGCGCAATCAGATTTTTCCGATCCGGCCAGAACTGGACCTTCCAGCTTTGATTGTCTTCGATGACAGGTCCGAACTGGATGCTCTGGATGCCTTCCCAGCCGTTCATGGCCCCTACCCAGCGATTGCGCAGGGCGGCCAGGTCTGTGCTGCTCCGGCTTCGCTGGGCGCAAAATGCGCTGGTGCTCTGGGCGAGATTCAGGGATTCGGCGAGAAACTTTTCATGCAGGGGCAGCAGCGCCTGGCTGCCGGTGGCCTGCAATAACTGTTCTTCCGGTGTCTTGCCGCAGGCGCTGAGGAAAACGCAGACCGCGAGTAAGAATGTGAATCGGGTTGGTAGTCGGGTCATGGTCGAGTCGCTTGTCGGTTGAATCACTGGGGCTGGCTTAAATCTGTGCGGCTAGAGGGCGCGCAGGAATTCTAACAGCGCAGCGCGTTCGCTGCCGGAGAATTGCTGCACCCGGGAGACACTGTGTGAGGCTTCGCCGCCGTGCCAGAAAATGGCCTCCAGTAAAGTGCGGGCCCTGCCGTCGTGCAGGTAGGGGCCATCGCCCAAGGCCCACAGGGGCGATGTGCGCCACTCCTTGGCTAATGAACCGCTGGGGTCGGCCAGCGCGGGCCCCAGATCGTGCAGCAGAAAATCACTGAAGGGGTAGATGGTCTGCTCAGCAAGCAGCGGAGAGCTGTGTTTGCCGGTCTGCCACTGGGCTTGATGGCAGGCGGTGCAGCCCGCACGCTGAAACAGGCGCCAGCCCTCTGAGTGTGTCTTGCTCTGTCGGGCTCGGGGTACGCTGAGGTGGGACAGATAATCCACCACCGCCTGCAGACCTGAGTCGCTGAGCTCCGGTGTGCCGCCACTGACAGCCGCACAGCGCAGCGGGTTCTGTTCGCAGCCGGGTGAGTGCGGGAAAAGGGAAGTGCTGATGCCAAGGTCTTCAACAAAGGCCTTGGCGACCTGATCTTTTAGGGATTCCTGTTCGGCCTTCCAGCCAAAACGTCCCGCTACGCGACCGCTGATGCCATCGCCATCGCGATCATCCGGGTCGGCGCCGGCGGCGATAGCGCTTTGCGGGATGGCGTCGATTAAACCCATGCCGACAAGTCGGGGTGCCAATCGCGGCGACAGACCTTGGCGAGCCTGATAGTGGGGTCTTCGCAGCCGAATGATGTCGCCATCGTTTAGCGAGACCGTTTGTTCGCTGTACTGCAGACTCACCTGACCTTCCGCGCGAAAGCCGGGCAGGGCGCGGGTTTGCAGTTGTGCGCCGAAAACCGGGTCGGGCTCGCTCAGGCGAAACAGCAAACCACTGCTTTCTGTGCTGCTGTTCTCAAAGGGCATTCCGCGCCCGGCGCGGGGGTGGCAGGCGCTGCAACTGTGGGCATTGAACAGGGGGCCGAGGCCATCGCGATCATGGGTGTTGCTGGGGGCGCTTACCCAGGGTTTATTGAAAAAGGAGGCGCCGAGACTGTGTTCAAGGCGCTCGCGGGGACTAAGGGCCGGGGAAAGTTGGTTGGCCGGTGCGTCTGATGAAAGCGCGCCGCCAACACGGTCAGGCGGCAGCGGCGCTATTGCGATGGTCGGCGCATTCTCCGGCGATTGGCAGGCGCCCTGCAGAAGCAGCAGAGCGAGCAGGGCAGGCCTAAAAGGGCTGCGCACCGCTGCTGTCCAGATCAAGTGTGCGGGCCAGATCTTCCAGCGCCGAGGTCTGTGCCACCAGTGCATCGATCGCGTCCATCACCAGTGCGCGACCTTCCTGGTTGCCCGCGGCAATCATCTGGTCGAACTTCATCGCAGGTGTGCGGCGCTCGGCGGCTTCAACCAGCTGATGGGTTTTTTCAACGCTGGTATTCATGGCCTGGCGCAGGCGCTCACTGGCTTCGGGGGCTTTTGTTCCGGCATAGGCTGCCAGCGAAGGGCCGCCGACCCGATCACCGTTAATGCGCTGGTACTGGCCCATAAACAGGTTCTGCATTCCCAGCGCGTTGTAGTAGTGGGACCAGTGCGTGTTGTCGCTGAAGCAGTCGTGCTCGTCTTCGGTGGAGTTGGCTTCCAGGGGCACCTTCATGCGCTCGCCGGCCAGTTCACCCAGTGACAGCGAGCCAATGCTGAACACGATGCTGCTGGCGACCTCCTGCTCCGACATGGCGCGGTAGCGGCTGTGCAGGTCGCCGCCTTCCTGCCAGCGGGCCACCATCGCTTCCAGATCGTGTACTAAGAGTTGGGTCACTGCTTTCAGGTATTGGCGGCGGCGGTCACAGTGGCCGTTACTGCAGCGCTCGCCGGTTACATAGTCGGTGTAGGGGCGCTCACCGGCACCGGCCTCCGTGCCGTTCAGATCCTGGCCCCAGAGCAGAAATTCGATGGCGTGGTAGCCCGAGGCCACGTTGGCTTCGCTGCCGGCAAACTCATGAAAAGAGCGGATCAAGTCGGGAGTGATCTCGCTGGCGTCGATGGTCTGGCCGGCGAGCTTGATGGTCGGGGTGGCAATAATATTGAGTTGGGCGCCGAGGTTGCCCATTTCGTGAAAATAATCCTCGCTGACGTAATCGATCAGCCCTTCATCCAGCGGCCAGGCGTTGAGATCGCCTTCCCAGTCATCGATTTCCGGATTGGCAAAACGGAAGGTTTCGCTTTGCTGGTAAGGGATGCGCGCCTGGCGCCAGGCATCCCGGGCGGCCTGCAGGGTGGTGGGCGAGGGCTTTGCAAGAAGTTCGTCGATTCGCACCTGCAGTGTTCTGGCGCTGATCAGGGAGTCTTCATATACCGCCGATGCCAGCGTGATATAGGTGGTGTTCAGTGTGTCGCTGCGCACCAGCCCGGCGCTGAAGGCAAGCAGTACGGCAACGATCCGGAAAAGCACTGGCATGGTAAGGCAAACTCCGCTTTGGCTGGAACGCGGCATTGTAAGTGTAATGAGAATTGTTCGCAATTATGGGGTGTTGCCCATCAACCGCTGCCAGTACTGCTCCCGCGCGCTTTTATCGACCTGTCGCAGGCGCACAAACTGCATGCCGGTCTTGTCGGTCGGGTCAAAGCTGATGCCCCACAGTGGCCGTGCGCTGGCGGGGTCAATGGCGTAGCGAAAATCGCCGATAAATTCGCCGCCCTTTTCCGCGGCGGGCGGGTAGCGAAACAACCAGTCGTCTGAAAAATGGGCAAAACGTTTGAGATCGTTCCGGAGCTTACTGTCTGCGGTCACGGATTCAGGCTTGAAGGTGGGAACCCGCTCACCCACGGTGATGGTGGGCTCCCGGCCTGGAATCAATCGAATTGCCAGAGTCTGGAAGTGCGAGCCGGTATCGATCAAACCGCGCCAGAGCACAATATTGGCGAAGGACGGCTTGGCGACCAGTCGCTCCACCTGAATGCCCCGCGAGTGTACCCATTGCCGGGTGGCGTCGACTGCGCGCGCATGCTGGAAGCCGGCGGCGCCGAGGTAGAGCGTTGCCCACACTGCGCCGCCCCAGAGCCAGGCGCGTTGGCGGGTGAAAAGCGCAATTCCCAGCAGCAACAGCAGGGGCAGGGTAAAGAGGGGGTCGATTACACTGATCCAGTTCAGCGCCAAGCGCAGATCACTGAAGGGCAGAAACAGGGAGGTGCCGTAAGAGGTAAAGGCATCCAGCAGGCCGTGAGACAGATAGCCGAGAAAACAGCACAGGTAGAGCCCGGCAAAGCCCAGTTTTCGCTTCATCAGCGGCCACAGGGCCAGTGCAACCACCAGACCACCTATCGGAGCAAAGGCGATGGAGTGGGTGAAATGGCGGTGGTAGTCGAGGGCCAGCAGAGGGTCGCTGGAAGAGCGAATCAATACATCCAGATCGGGGGCCATGCCACCGAGCCAGCCGGCAATAAGGGTTTGCTTCAGGGGAGTGCGACGGCTGCCAGCCTGTGCCCACAGGCTGCCAAAAACACCTTGAGAAACGGGATCCATAGTGTGTCCAGTTGATGAAAATTACCACATTCAGGACATGTCATGTCGTGGCCTGAGTGTTTCAGCGTCGCCAGAATACCTTCAAATTCAGCAAGACACGAGACAGTTATGGCAGCTCCCATTCTCAGCGAACGCGATCTGAACTTCATGATCTATGAACTGTTTGATGCCGAGGGCATGACAGCTCGCGAGCGCTACAGCGATCACAGTCGCGAAACCTTTGATGCCTCAATCAACACCGCGCGCCAGATTGCCGAAAAATACTTTGTGCCCATTCGCCAGAAGGTCGACACCGACCAGCCCACCTTTGACGGCAAAAAGGTGAAGATGATTCCCGAGATCAAAACGGCTGTCGATGCGGCCATCGAAGCCGGCTTTGTCTCCGCAAGCGCAGATTTTGAGCTGGGTGGGATGCAGCTCCCTTTGATTGTTGCAGCGGCGGCCAACGCCTATCTTTCGGCGGCGGGCAGCACCACCATGGGTTACCTCAGCCTGACCAACGCCAATGCCAACCTGATTGAAGCGCATGGAACCGCTGAGCAGATTGAGCGCTGGGTGAAGCCCATGCGCAGCGGCCGCTTTGCCGGTACCATGGCGATGACTGAACCGGGCGCCGGTTCCGGGCTGGCGGATCTGACCACCACGGCGGTGAAAGCCGAAGACGGCAGCTATCGCCTTAGCGGCAACAAGATTTTTATCTCCGGCGGCGATCACGAGCTCAACGAAAATATTGTGCATCTGGTGCTGGCGCGAGTAAAAGGCGCGCCCAAAGGTGTGAAAGGCATTTCCCTGTTTATCGTGCCGAAAATCATGGTCAATGACGACGGTTCACTGGGCGAGCCCAACGATGTGGCACTGGCGGGCCTGTTCCACAAAATGGGGGGGCGGGGGCAAACCTCCACCTCGCTGAGTTTCGGTGAAAAAGACGGTGCCGTGGCTTATCTGGTGGGTGAGGAAAACCGCGGCCTGTCGTATATGTTCCATATGATGAACGAAGCGCGCATCATGGTAGGTACCGGTGCGGCGGCAACGGCACTGACCGGTTACCAGTATTCGCTGCACTACGCCCGCGAACGCCCCCAGGGACGCCTGCCCTCCAGTAAAGATCCCAACTCACCACCGGTAAGTATCATCGAGCATCCGGATGTGCGGCGCATGCTGTTGGCACAGAAAGCCTACAGCGAAGGAGCCTTTGCCCTGTGTCTGCTGGGCGCGCAATTGGCGGACGACGAAAAAACCGCGCCCACCGAAGAAGAGCGCACGGCAGCGCATCAGTTGCTCGATTTTCTCACCCCGATGATCAAAACCTGGCCATCTGAATATGGCCCGGAAGCGAATGATCTGGCGATACAGGTGCTAGGCGGCCACGGCTATATCAATGAGCACCCGGTTGAAATGTTCTACCGTGACAACCGCCTTAACCCGATTCACGAAGGCACCACCGGCATACAGTCGCTGGACTTGCTGGCGCGCAAGGTGCCGATGAATAATCTGGCGGGCTACAAGGCCTGCCTGGCAGAAATTCAAAAAACCATCGCGGAAGCAGAAGATGGCGAACTGGCCGCTGAAGCGGCGCAATTGACTGCCGCGCTGGTAACCCTGCAGCGCACTACCGAAAGCCTGCTGGGCGCGATGATGGAAAAACCCATTGATCTGGCTCTGGCCAACTCGGTGAAGTATCTGGAAATGTTCGGGCATGTGGTCATTGCCTGGCTGTGGCTCAAGCAGGGTCTGGTGGCCCAGTCCAAACTCGACGCTGACCCTGGGTTTTATCAGGGTAAACTGCAGGCCATGCGCTATTTTTTCCGCTATGAACTGCCCTTGATTGAGGCCTGGTCAAAAGTGCTGGTTGATCTCGACAGCACCTGTTTTGATATGAAGGATGAGTGGTTTTAATTTCTGCACGTAGACAAGGAGAAGACACATGCAAGTCGTCAAGAAAGAAGATCTGCAAAGCTGGATAGGCAAGGAAACCGAACCCTCCGATTGGCTGGAGGTTTCCCAGGAGCGCATCAACCAGTTTGCGGACTGCACCCTGGATCATCAGTTTATTCATATCGATCCGGATAAAGCCAAGGAAACACCCTTCGGTGGCACCATTGCCCACGGTTTTCTCAGCCTGTCACTGCTGTCGCATTTTTCCGAGCAGTACAGCTTTGTGATTGACGGCTTTCAGATGGGGATCAATTACGGTTTTGATAAAATCCGTTTTCTGGCCCCGGTAAAAGCGGGCAAGCGGGTTCGCGCAAAAGCCCGAATTATGGAAATCGACGAAACCAAGCCCGGACAATTTAGAATGAAGTCTGAGGTGACGGTAGAAATAGAAGGTGAAGACAAGCCGGCACTGATCGCCGAGTGGCTCACCGTCCAAATGGTTGCATAAGGGAGAACAAAATAATGTCTGTACGTTTTGATGGCAAAGTAGCAATTGTGACCGGCGCCGGTAATGGCTTGGGTAAATCCCACGCGCTGGAACTGGCCGCCCGCGGTGCAAAAGTGGTGGTCAACGATCTGGGTGGTGCGCGCGATGGCAGCGGTGCTTCATCGGACGCTGCCAAGGCCGTGGTTGCCGAAATCGAATCCAAGGGTGGTGAAGCGATTGCCCACGGCGCCAATGTCGCGGTGATGAGCGAAGTGGAAGACATGGTCAAACAGGCCATGGACAAGTGGGGCCGCATCGACATTCTGATCAACAACGCCGGCATCCTGCGCGACAAATCCTTTTCCAAAATGGATCTGGCAGACTTTCAACTGGTGATGGACGTCCATGTAATGGGCTCGGTGAACTGCACCAAGGCAGTGTGGGAAATCATGAAGCAGCAGGAATACGGCCGCATTGTCATGACCACTTCGTCCAGCGGTCTGTACGGCAACTTCGGACAGACTAACTACGGTGCCGCCAAGATGGCTGTGGTTGGCTTTATGAACACGCTGGGCCTGGAAGGCGCCAAATACAATGTGCGTACCAACGCACTGGCACCCACTGCGGCCACGCGCATGACCGAAGACCTTCTGCCGCAGGAAGTTCTCGATATGCTGGTGCCGGCAGCAGTCACCGCCGGCGCCTTGACTTTGTGTCACGATGACGCACCCAATCGCATGATTCTGGCCGCAGGCGGTGGTGGTTATGCCAGCGCCCGCGTATTTGAAACCGACGGTGTTTATCTGGCGCCTGCCGACCAGACGCCGGAAGGGGTGCTGGCGCACTGGGATGTGATCAATGACACCAGCCGTCAGGCAACTATCGAAGCGGGCATGAAGCAGAGCGAGAAATTTCTGCTCAAGGCCCAGGCTTATCTGGAATCGCAGAAGTAATACCTAAATCCCCTCTCCCTCTGGGAGAGGGCTAGGGTGAGGGAACTCTCGACGTCCACCCCTCATCCCGGCCTTCTCCCTGAGGGAGAAGGGGCGCTCGAACAACGTAATCACTTAATTCAGGAAGGGAAAACCATGAAAGACGCCGTTATCGTCTCCGCCGCCCGTACCCCTATTGGCAAAGCCTACCGGGGTGCCTTCAATAATCTGGAAGCGCCGTCGCTCTCGTCCTATGCAGTGAAGGCTGCTGTGGAGCGCGCAGGCGTCGACCCGAATGAGCTCGACGACTGTATTATCGGTGCGGCTCTGCAGCAAGGCTCTCAGGGGCAGAACCTGGCGCGTCATGTGGCTATGGCTTCGGGCCTGCCGGTCAGCGTATCGGGCATGACCATTGACCGTCAGTGTTCCTCTGGCCTGATGACCATTGCCACTGGCGCCAAGCAGATTGTCATGGACGGTGCGCCGATGCTGATTGCCGGCGGTTGTGAATCTATTTCACTGGTGCAGAACGAGCACATGAATATCCACCGTATGGTTGATCCGAAATCCATCGGTAATGCGCCGCACATCTACATGGCGATGCTGGATACCGCCGAAGTGGTTGCCAATCGCTATAACGTTTCCCGTGAGGCGCAGGACGAATATGCTCTGCAATCCCAGCAGCGCACCGCCGCGGCCCAGGAAGCGGGCAAGTTTGACGATGAAATCGTTCCGGTTACGGCTACCAAACTGGTGATGAACAAGGAAACCGGTGAGACCAGCGAAGAACAGGTCACTCTGAGTAAAGACGAAGGCAATCGTCCGTCTACCACACTGGAAAGTCTGCAGGGCCTGAACCCGGTGCGCGAAGGCGGATCGATCACTGCGGGCAATGCCAGTCAGCTGTCGGATGGCGCGGCAGCGGTTGTGATGATGGACGGCAAACTGGCCGAGCAGCGCAATGTTGAGCCGCTGGGTATCTATCGGGGGATGGCCGTTGCCGGTTGCGAGCCCGATGAAATGGGTATCGGCCCGATCTACGCCATTCCCAAACTGTTGCAGCGCACTGGCCTTAAAATGGATGACATCGGCCTGTGGGAATTGAACGAAGCTTTTGCGGTACAGGTCGTTTATTGTCGCGACAAGCTGGGCATTCCCAATGAAAACCTGAACGTCAACGGCGGCGCCATTTCTATCGGTCACCCCTATGGCATGAGCGGTGCGCGTATGGTCATGCACGCCCTGATCGAAGGCAAACGTCGCGGCGTGAAGTATGTGGTAGTCACCATGTGTGTCGGTGGTGGCATGGGTGCGGCGGGTCTGTTTGAAGTTGTATAAGGCCCGCTAACGGGAAAACAAGACAAGGAAAGGCTATGAGTCGAAAGTCAGAGGAACGCCTGATCGATGCCGGTGGTGTCGAACTGAATGTGCAGGAATTTGGTGACGACTCATCGCCGCCGCTCGTGTTGATTATGGGACTGGGGATGCAGATGATTTCCTGGCCGGAAATTTTCTGCAAGCGCCTGGCGTCTCAAGGTTATCGCGTGATTCGTTTTGATAATCGCGATTCCGGCCTGTCTCAGAAGTTTAACCATCTGCGCGCACCCGGCCCCCTTAGATTGCTCGCCGCCAGCAAGCTGCGCCTGCCGGTGAGGGTGCCTTATAGCCTGCATGATATGGCGGGTGATGTGGTTAAGCTGCTCGATGCTCTGGAGATCGACGCGGCGCATCTGATTGGCGCGTCCATGGGCGGTATGATCGCCCAGCTGAGCGCCGCGCTTTATCCGGAGCGAGTGATGAGCCTGACTTCCATCATGTCCTCCAGCGGCAACCCCAAACTGCCGCAACCGAGCCGCGCCGTTTTGATGGCGCTGATGCGACCGGCAGCCGATTCCGAAGAAAGCTACCTCCAGGGTGCATTGCAGACCTGGAAGCTTATCGGCAGCCCGGCCTACCCATTCGACGAAAAGGAATTGAGTGAGCGCCTGCGACTGACTTACCGCCGCAACTATTGCCCCGGCGGCACTGCGCGGCAACTGGCGGCGATTTCCGCCTGCGGCAGTCGTGTGAATGAACTCAAAACCATTATCGCCCCCACGCTGGTGGTTCACGGTAAAGCCGATCCATTGGTTCCGGTAGAAGCGGGAATCGATACGGCCCGTCATATTCCCGGTGCAAAACTGGAGCTGATAGAGGGCATGGGGCACGATCTGCCGCAGCCTTTGTGGTCGCAATTCGTAGAGTTGATTAGCGAGCATAGCCGTAACGCTGTCGCTAACTAGCGCTGAACCGACGGCATGATTCAGTAAGTCATTGCGAGCAAAGCGAAGCAATCTTCGTCAGTCTTGCGGCTGGATGAAAAGATCGTTCCTTACGATTACATGATGTAACCGTCAGCATCCCTGCTAGGTGTTTCAACGCACGCTGCTGATCACCCGCTCCGGCTCGTCCCAGGCTTCTTCGGCGCGCGGGCGATAAAAGCGGTCGTACCACTTGCGCAGTTTATTGATGGGCCCGTCGCCGTCGCAGAGGATGGGGTCACTGCGGTATTTCTTGGTCTCCCACACCTCAACATCGGAACCGAAGGCGGCAATGGCTGACAGCGGATAGCTGTCGACAAAATCCTGCGGCAGGGGTTCATCGGTCAGGCTGGCGACTATCACTCCGGAGGTTAACTCGACTTCGTCGTCATTCAATGGCGTGTGATAGTTCAGCCACCAGCTGGCATAGGACATTTCCGGGCTTTTTGAGGTGGTGTAGTAATACATCACGCTCGGGCCGTGGTAGGTGGCCACTCCCCACCCCTCAGCATCGAGGCCGCGCTCGCGCCGGGCGGCGTTGATGTCAAAATCGATACCCCGTGGCTGAATCATATCGAGCTCGATATCGGACTGTATCCGCGATTCCTGACTGACCGAATAAGGGGTGAAAATATTGTCGAACTGCAGCGGGTAGCCGCCGTGAACCGAGGGGAAGTGACCGGCATCAACAATGTTTTCTATAATCTCGCGGCCGTGGGAGCGAATTACCGTGCGGTTAAAGCGCCAGTCGCCCCAGCCGGGCAGGTTCCACTCGGGAATGTCCGGCAATTGCCAGTTCGGCGCGCCTGCTTCGCTGTCGTACCACAGGGCGATAAAGCCGTTTTTCTCCACCACCGGCCAGCTCTTCAGGGCGTTTCTGGCGCGGTCCGGAATTTTATTGGCATAGGGAATCGCAGTGCAGGAGCCACTGCAGTCAAACTGCCAGCCGTGGAAGGGGCAGCGGATGGTATCACCCACCACGCGACTGCCGGTGCCGGCCAGATGAGCGCCGAGATGGGGGCAGTAGGCATCCAGTATCACCGCTTCGCCGCTGTCACCGCGAAACAGCACCAGATCTTCATTGAAATAGTGCAGCGCTTTTACGTCGCCTTTGGCCAGTTCCTGGGACAGGGCGACGATATGCCAGCCGCGCGCAAAGCGGCCTTTTTCTTCGAAGGCGTAGCGAGGTTCAGACATCGCGGTTCTCCTTGGTTGCTGCGTCCTGCTGAGCCGCATGGCGTGCGGCGATATAGGCAAAGGTCATGGCCGGGCCGATGGTCGAGCCTGCGCCGGGGTAACTGTTGCCCATAACGGCGCCGGAGCAGTTGCCACTGGCGTACAGGCCGGGAATGGCGTCGCCCCGGGTGTTGAGCACGCGGCCGGTGTCATCGGTTTTCAGGCCGCCCTTGGTACCCAGATCACCGGGGTAGACTTTCAGGGCGTAGAAGGGCGCTTCAACAATGGGCGCCAGGCTGGGGTTGGGCTTTACCGACTGGTCACCGTAGTAGCGGTCGATGGCACTCTGACCGCGCTCAAAATCCGGATCTTCGCCTTTGCGGGCAAAACTGTTGTGCCGCTCGATGGCCGCCCGAAAACTGTCTGCCGGAACCTGCATCTGGCTGGCCAGCGCTTCAAGAGTGTCGGCCTTGCAGAGAAAACCGCTCTCGAACCACTCGCCGGGCAGACGCCCATCGCCCTGAACCTTGCCGGGTGGCACCGGTCCCATCATGTAGCTGTGGCGAGCCCGCGCGTCGAACACCATATGGCTGGGCACGGAATCGATGCCATTAGCATGGTTCTGCCACAGGGTTTTGATCAGGTCTTCATAGGGGGCGGCTTCGTTGCAAAAGCGTTTGCCGCTGCTGTCGATAAATACCGAGCCGGGCATGGCCTTGCCGGAAATCAGCGCCAGTACCGAACCGTCCGGAAACTTTACCGAGGGCGTCCACCAGGCGCAGTCCATAAAGGCCAGATCGGCGCCCACCTCCTGTCCCAGCGTAACGGCATCGCCGACATTACCGGGCGCATCGCTGCTGAAGGTTTCGCCTGTCGGCAGTTGGCCGTAGCGCTGCCTGAGGGTGACGTTCTGGCCCATGCCGCCGCTGGCCATCAGTACGCCCCGTCGAGCCTTTAGTCGCTTGGTCTGCCCCTGTGAATCAATCACTTCAAGACCAACAACCTGATCGCCCTCACGCACAAGTTGTTTTGCCGAGGTATTCAGCAAAAAAGGCACCCTGTGGCGCAGCAGGGCGCGGCGCAGGCGCACCACCAGCGCCCGGCCCAGGGTTTGGCGGTTGTCGATGGGGCCGCGCAGACGGGCGGGAATATCGAGGTAGTAGCGAAGGATATTGCGCAGCATGTAGAGCTTGCCCTTCAGGGTCAGGTCCATCACCGCGCGGCTTTCCTTGACGGTAATGGCAAAGCGCATAACACCTTCGCGTAGAAAGTCCGGAAAGCGCTGCTCCTCGGCGTGCCGGCCAATACTGCGGCGGCTGATGGGGGCTGGCTCCATCGAGCGACCGCCGGGTTTGGCACCGACTACGTCGGGGTAGTAATCGGAATACTGCAAGGCTGCGTCAAAACTCAGGTCGGCGTGCTGTTCCATAAAGGACAGCATGGCTTTGCCTTCGCGAATATAGGCGCGCAGTTTGGATTCGGGCACGTCTGCGCCGACCACCTGTTGCAGATACTGCAGGGCCTCGGCCTCGCTGTCGTCGAGGCCGCCGTGCTTCATCGAAGGGTTGTCGGGAATCCAGATCACGCCGCCGGACAGGGCGGTGGTACCACCGAACTGATCGGTCTTTTCAATGATCAGCGTTTTCAGGCCGGAGGCGGCGGCGACGACAGCACCGGTCATACCGGCAGCGCCGCTGCCCACCACGATAAAATCGTATTCTTCGTCCCAGGTAAGAGGTGTTTCGGCCATGACTGCAGTTTCCGCGCTCGCTTGCGTTGAGCATAGCAAGTGGCGAACAGCGGCAAATTACCACTCTGTCATTTGGCGGTTTTTACTCGGTGTCAGCAGAGGGAATGGGTTCGGGGCGCCCGAAAAAGTAACCCTGAAAATAGTCGATACCGATTTCGCGGCAGGCCTCGGCGACCTCGGCTGTCTCAATACCTTCGGCCAGCGTGGGAATGCCCATGTCCTTGACCAGATTGTTGAGTGAAGCCAGTAATCGGTATTTGGGCGTATCGGGCGCAATGCCGGCCACCAGACCGATATCAAACTTGAGCATGTCCGGAGGGACTTCAACCAGTTCCTGCAGGCGGGCCTGACCGCTGCCAAAGTCATCATAGGCGAGGCGGATATTCATTTCACGCAGAGCGACTTTCAAGTCCGCCATCATTTTCAAATCAGTGACGGCGCCTTCGTGAACCTCAAATACCAGGTTCAGACTGGGATGCTTTTTGCGCAGGCGATCGAGCCCTCGCAGCAGGTGGTCGGGTTTCAGGCTTTCTTTGGGATGGGAGTTGAAAAATAGAGGCGCTGTGATGCCAGCGGCCTCGGCCTGCTCGAAACTGCGCTCGCGCAAGAGCTCGCTCAACTCCACTTCCATATCCATAGCGCCGGCCAGGTTAAACATCTCATAGGGGCTGGCGCCGATAGTCGGGTGGATGCCGCGACCCAGCAGTTCATAGCCGTAAAACTCGCCACTGCTTTTGATGATGACCTGACGAAAGCCGCATACCAGTCGTTTACTGAGCAGCTCACCGAATTCGCGTGCCTGCGTTGGAAAGTTCGTGGGTAAGGTACTGTTGCCGACCATGGTCTGGTCGCCAAAGAAATCGGTCTGTGTCCTTTCGCTGGTTCTGACCAGGAACTCCTGCTGGGCAAAATGCAGGACATCACCGTTGCTGATAATGGTTGGGGCAGCGATGCGCTCACGATTGACGAAGGTACCGTTGGTGCTGCCGAGATCGGTAAGAATGAAATCGCCGTTGCTTGTTGTGATTTCGGCGTGTACCCGCGAAGCCTGCGAATCGGAGAGAACCACGTCGCAATTGGGAAGACGGCCGACCTTTGCAGGAAGGTCCTTCAGGTCGACTCGACGCGGAGTCCGGTTCGCACCTTCAAAACATTCAAGACAAAGGGTCATGGTCACAGCGCGCCAGTGTTTGAGGCGATAGTGGTAGCCCACCGTTACTATTCAGAGGTGCAGAGCCTGTCATGGCAAAATCCCTTGCTGTTCCTGACTAACAATAGCAAAACCCGCAGTGCTTGGCAGCGCCTTTATTGTTTGGCGGGCAGTCAGCAGAATTCATGCAGCCTGTGGTTTGCCGATCGCTTGTTGGGTAGACCACCAGATACAAAACAGCAGGAATACCTGAATCACCAGCCGTATTGACAGGAAGGCTTCGGAGACATCGGGAAAGTCCTGCGGATTTAGCCACATATGCACATTCACCGGCGTAACGACCAGTGTCAGAACAAACAGACCAATACCTGCCCAGCGACGAAGCGGCGTGTAGAGCAGGGCTACGGCGCCCGCCAACTCGAACACACCGCTGATATAGACCGCGGGGTAATGCCAGGGCAGGTAGTCGGGCATGATGTCGGCAAAGAAGTCGGCGGCAAAAAAGTGGCCGAGACCACCGGCAAAAAACCAGAAAAAGACAAACAGCAGGGCGGCAGCCCGGAGTTTGGACTCAGGCAGAATGGACATGTTAGCGCTTCCTGAAAAATTGTCGCCACCATACCCGCTGTCAGGCGTGAAAGCGAGTGGCCGCTTTGTGTCTGCCGGCTCGGATGAAGGGCGGCTGATCTGCGCAGATGTCTTGAGCCGGTTTTCGAGCAGGGCCACATTGCGCTGGTTTTTGCGCAGCGCCACGTCAGCAATGTCGCCGACAATGGGAATGCTGCCCACCACAAAATCCAGCGCAATATTGCCGAGCAATCTTGCTTGCAGGCGTTTGGGTGCCCTGAGTTTGTGACCCTGCCAGACAATGGTCAGCGAGAGCAGGGCGCTGAGCAGATCGCCCGCCACGGGCAGCAGCCCGAGCAGAGAATCGATGCCGATGCGCCAGCGGGTAAAGGGGATGCCCCAGGCGCCGTCCAGTAATACGGCCAGTTGCCGCGCGCCGCGCAGCGGGTCATGGGGCTCGGCCGTCATTTCTTGGCGATGATGTAGACCGCGTGAATGATGCCCGGCAGATAGCCCAGCAGGGTCAGCAGAATATTGAGCCAGAAGTGTTTGCCAATGCCTACCTGCAGAAAAACGCCAAGTGGAGGCAGAAGCACGGCGAACAGAATACGAATCAGATCCATGGTGATTCCTCAGTTAAATTCATGCTGCTCCATAATGATCAATGAGGTCGCATTTGCCTAGCATAAAAAATGCGAACTCCGCGCAAATCAGCGATAAACCGCGCAGGCTTTCACCAGATAGTCCGCCAGCGCCGATACGGCGGGCATCACTCCACGCCGGGACGGCATAAGCAGCGACACCTCGGCGTCGCCAGCCGTCCACTCGGGCAGCAGGCGCAGCAGCTCGCCACGCTCCAGTTCGGGGCGGCACAGGTAGGCGGGCAGGGCGACAATGCCCAGCCCCTGAATGGCGGCTATTTTCAATGTTTCGATGTCATCGCTGCACAGCCTGGGCTGGAAGGGCACCACCGCGTCAACGCCCTGGGTACTGCGCAGCTGCCACTGGCCGCTGGCCGGCTTCCAGCCCAGTTTCAGGCCACTGTGCTGCATCAAGGCTTGCGGTGTTTCCGGGCAGCCAAACTGGTCTACATAGCGCTGACCGGCAAACAGGTGCCAGGGCGCGGGCATCAGGTGGCGCTGAACCAGGTTGGAGTCGGGCAGTGGCCCGGTGTGGGCGCGCACGGCCAGATCAATACCCGATTCCACCAGATCCACGTGTTGATTGGTGACCTGCTCAATCAAGGTTACTTTCGGGTGCTGAGTCAGAAACTCCAGAAAAAAATCCTGCAGTACCCACTGCGCCATGGCAACCGAGCAGCTGATGCGCACCGGCCCGGCGAGGGTGGTGCTCTGGCGGTTGACGGTGGCCTCGGCAGCTTCCATTTCGTCCACCATGCTGCGGGCGTGCTGAAAAAAGGTCTGGCCGACATCGGTAATGGCAAAGCGACGTGAGGTGCGTTGCAGCAGCCGCACGCCGAGGCGTTCTTCCAGTTGCTGGATATGGCGACTCAGCCGGGATTTGGGGATATCCAGGGCACGTGCCGCCGGGGCGAAGCCCCGGTGTTCCACCACGTAGACAAAATAGAAATAGTCATTGAGATCAATCATGGCTCTATCTTTATCGTTCTATTTGTAGAACGCAAGTTGCTATTTCTGGTTATTTTCGGCGCTACCGTTCCGCTGATATGGTTATTCCATCGAAAACAGGAGGGAATACCATGACTGGACAAGCACGGGCTGTAGATCGTCAATCCCCGGCGCTGGAACTGTCAGAGACCATCGAGGGCTCTGCCCTGTCGAGCGGCTCGGGCTTTAGCGCCCGCGGGTTTCGCGAACGGCAATTCGATGGGCTGATGGACCCGCTGATTATGGTGGATCACTTTGTCATGACCGAGCCGACCTTCGGGCCCCACCCCCACGCGGGCATGTCGGCGGTATCGCTCTTGTTTGAAGACAGTGAGGGGCGGTTTCATAACCGCGATTCGCTGGGCAACAACCTTGATCTTCTGCCGGGTGATCTCTACTGGTTAAAGGCTGCGAGCGGGGTCGTGCACGACGAGAAACCCCGTCCGGGGGCTCGCACCCATGGCTTGCAGTTCTTCGTAAATCTGCCTGCCCGTCACAAAAACGACGAGCCCGCCGCGCTGCATGTGCCGGCTGCCAGGATGCCGGTGCTCGAGGGGGAAGGCTATCGTCTGCGGGTTGTGCTGGGTGAGTTCGACGGTGTTGTGGGCGCCCGCCCGCCGGCCCTGCCATTGAATCTGGTCGAGGGCAGGCTGTCAGCGGGGGCCACCAAAGACCACAGCCTGCATTCGGGTCAGAGCCTCTGGGTCTATGCGGTCACCGGAACGTTGACCCTGACCGTTGGCGGCCTCAGCCGCACTCTGTCTGAGGGGGAGTCACTGGCGCTGCTTAATACCTCGCCGCAGGCACTGCCGCTGGCGATCCAGGCGGATCTTGATACGCATGTGGTGCTGATCGAAGCCGAGCCACTGCGCGAGTGCTTTGTCCAGAAAGGCCCTTTCGTCATGAGCAGCCTGGAAGACCTGGCGCGAGCCAATCGGGACTATGCCAATGGCCTGATGGGCGAACTGCAGTGAAACGTTTCATTACCCGAACACATTGTTTGTAACAGGAGAAACACCATGAAAATACTCGCGATCCCCGCCAGTAACAGCCGCAAATCCATCAATCGCCAGCTGCTGAACTACGCGGCCACGCTGCTGCCCGACGACACCGTTGAACTGCTGGATATCAATGACTACCCGCTGCCTATCTACAGCGAGGATGTTGAGGCGGAATCGGGTGTGCCGCAGCCGGCCCGGGACTTTCTCGACAAAATCGCCGAGGCGGATGCGCTGCTGATTTCCTATGCCGAGCACAATGGCAGCTACACGGTGGCTTATAAAAACCTGTTTGACTGGGCGTCGCGCCTTGATCGCAATGTCTACCAGAATAAGCCCATTGTCATGCTGGCAACCTCACCCGGCCCCGGTGGCGCGGGCAGCGTGCTTGGCAGCGCAGTCAATTCCGCCCACTTCTTCAGCGGCGAGGTACGGGCCTCACTTTCGGTGCCGAGTTTTTACGAGCATTTCGATGTGGAAGGTGGCAGGCTTATCGATAGCGAGCTCGATGCCAGCCTGCGCGAAGTGCTGGAGCATCTGAGCCCCGTTGAGGTGGCATAAGTCTGCGCAAAAGGTTGGTGCAATCTGTTCTGGTGTGAAAGTCTCTGACACGCAGTGCGGCGTGTCAGAGACTTTGATCAGTGGCTTTTGCGAGTGATCTTGTCGAGATAACCCATGGCAAACGCCGAGACCACAAAGGTGAGATGGATAATGACGTACCACTTCAGGTAGGTGGGCGAAGTATTCTCGGTGTTTACAAACACTTTCAGTAAGTGAATGGATGAAATGGCGACAATGGAAGCCGCCACTTTGTTTTTGAGCGAGCCGGAATCGACCTTGCCCAGCCAGCTCAGTTTTTCCTTGTCTTCGCTGATATCCAGTTGTGACACAAAGTTTTCATAGCCGCTGAACATCACCATGACCAGCAAACCGCCCACCAGCGCCATATCCACCAGTGACAGGACCAGCAGCACGAGATCGGCCTCTTTCATTTCGAAGATCAGCGGCAGGTAGTGAAAGATTTCCTGAAAGAATTTCAGGCCCAGCATAAACAGCGCCAGACTCAGGCCAATGTAAATGGGCGCCAGAATCCAGCGCGTTCCGTACATCAGGTTTTCGACAAAGCGTTCCAAAACAGGTCTCCGAAAAGTCGTTCGAGTGAGGGTGGATTATACCGGGTAATCAGAACATTCTGGATGGTTGATTCGTGCGTCTGCTTAAGCTGCGGCGGGTAAGTAGGGCAAGACCCCGAGATACACCGCCAGAAAATGGCAGGCGCTGCCGCCAATCACAAACAGGTGCCAGATGGCGTGATTGAAGGGGATGCGCTTGCTCAGGTAGAACACCACACCCAGTGTGTAAACCACGCCGCCTGCAATCAATAAGTTGAGTGCTTCGGCCGGCAGGGAAACGGTCAGCGGCCCGGCGACAATCAATGCCAGCCAGCCCATCACCAGGTAGATGATCACGCGCAGCGCCTTGAGGCGATGCCCCCATACCAGCTTCAGAATGATGCCGGCAAGAGCCAGCGTCCAGATCACGGCAAACAGCAGCCAGCCGGAACTGCTGCGCAGATTGACCAGCAGAAAGGGGGTGTAGCTGCCGGCGATCAGCAGGTAAATCGCGCAGTGATCCAGCATTTTGAACGCCTGTTTCAGGGCCGGGCGCCGGAAGCTGTGGTAGAGGGTTGAGCTGAGGTAGAGCAGCGTCAGACTGCCGCCGAAAATACTGAAACTGACCAGCTTCCACACATCCCCTTCGGGAGCGGCCATCGTCAGCAGGACAATGGTACCCGCCAGACTCAGAATGGCGCCGAGGCCATGACTGAGGCTGTTGGCCAGGTCTTCGGCGGGGCTGTAGCTGTCTGCGAGCGGTGCTGTCTGTAGGCTGGCGTCGTTCATGCCGCCATAGTGGCACAGCTCAGCCCGCCTTGAGAAGACAGTCGTCTCAGGCGGGCATTTTGGCCCGGCATTTGTATTCGGCGGTGCGGGAATCGATTTCGATCCAGTCGCCGGTGTCACAGAAATCCGGTACTTTGATTTCGGTGCCGTTGGCCAGGCGCGCAATCTTCATGACTTTGCCACTGGTGTCGCCGCGGGCCGCGTCTTCTGTGTAATCGATCTGGCGCACAACGGTGGTTGGCAGGTCGACGGAGATGACCTTGCCGTCAAAAAATACCGCATTGCACAGGTCGGTCATGCCATCCACGAGGAAAGGCAGAACCGTTTCCAGATCGTCTGCGCCCAGCTCATACTGGTTGTAGTCGGTATCGACAAAGACGTAGCGGTCGTCGGCCTTGTAGGAAAAGGTTACGTCGATTTTGTCCAGACTGACCACATCGACCTTGTCGTCAAACTTGTAGACCGTCTCGGTGGATGAGCCGGTAAGCAGGTTCTTCAGTTTCATTTTCATGATCGCGCTGTTGCGACCCGATTTGGTGTAATCCGCTTTCTGGACCAGCCAGGGGCTGCCGTCAATAAGGACAACGTTGTGGGGCTTAATATCCTGAGCAGTTTTCATGATGCCTCCGGCGGCACACAATCACGAGAGATTTCGCGGCGCGAATAGTAGCTGTTTTTCGGCAAAGGTCACTAGCTGCTGAGAAATATTTTTCTGTGCCGCCAGATACTCGCACCAGTGCCGCGCCCCGGCCTGAATGGCCGACCAGTGAGCAAGCACCTCTTGCCAGCTGGGAGCCGGGTTTGCGCCCCGGTTCCAGTCCTGCCAGAAGGCCGTGACAGCGCCGGCCGCGCTCGTGCTAAAGGATTGATTATATAGACTTAAAAAAGCGTCCAGTTTAGGGCGATGGGCGTCGTCATCCTGGGGGTAAATATGCCAGAGCATCGGCGCGGCCGCCCACTGGGCTCGCACAAAGGAGTCCTCGCCTCTGACAATATTGAAGTCGCAGCTCCACAGCAGGCGGTCGTATTCGTCGGGTGTTGTAAACGGCAGAACGTACAGGTGCAGTTGTTCTCGGTGAAATTGCTGCCCGGCCACCAGCCGAGTGAGGCCAAGCCAGTCGGCGACGTCGCCCAGCACTCGGCCTTCCGGCACAAACAGGTGTACGGGGCGGGAATGCTGACTCAAAGCTGTCAGCCAGCTGCCGATATGCGGGTTTTCGTAGCTGAACAGAGAAAGCTTGAGGTCGCCCGGTTCGGGGTTCGCACCTAAGGATTTCAGAAACCGTGTGTTGCCGGCGTTTTTCCGGAACTGGTCTCTTGAAGAAAGCAGGTTCTGTTCGCGGGAAAGACCGCCGGTTTTCTCGGTAAAGCCCGGAAAGAAAAAGTACTTTTTGAGTTGGGTGGTGCTTTGGGCGACCGGTGAGGGCAGGCCGTGGCAATCCTCGACCCAGGCTTCCGCGCTCAGGTATTCCAGGTTCAGCCACAGTCTAGGGTGCGCACTGTCGGCCAGGGCCGAGAGATAAGCGGCGGGCAGCGTGCAAGCGAAGGCTTCAATCACCACGTCGGTCACTGGCTGATCGCGCCAGTGCTTGGGCCAGCGACGAACCCTTACCCCGTCGATACATTGAAGGCTTTTCTCTTCGGCAAGTCCGGGTACCAGTGCGGCCATTACGCTCAGGTCATCAACCCACAGCTGCACCTCTTGGCCATGCTCGTTCACCAGTTGGCGGGCCAGCCGCCAACACACACCGATATCGCCAAAGTTATCGACGATGCGGCAAAAGATGTCCCAGCGAAGTGGAGCGGTTTTCATCGGGGCGGCCCAAGACGGCTGCAGGGGCGGCTATGATAGCGGGGTGTCTGCCCGTTTCGGTAGCACTATTTCCTGCTGGTCGACCGTTCAGCCGCGACGATTCTCTTCAGTATCAAAACCAACCTGTCGCTGAATATCCTTGAAAGCTATGCCGATACCCGCGAGCTGTTCGCCAATGATCTGGCACAAGGAAGCAGTATCCGCCGCTTTAAGTTCTGCGTTTGTGGCATAGACACAGGTCACGGACAGAGACTGGGGAAAGCGCTTGTAGTCCACCTCATGGGTCAGCCATTGAAAGCCATCGTTTCGCTGCAGCGCAATTTCGCAGGCTTTGGTCAGTGCCTCGCGGATTGCCTTGTCGCGCTTTTTGTCGGTCTTTGTCATGTTTCTCTATGGGCCTGTCGTGTTGTCCCCCCTTCGATACGAACGATTGGGGTGGCAAAGAGGATTGCGGTTTTGGTTGATTAAACAGTCGTAGTGATTTCAGTGTCTTGCCGAAAGAATACCGTGTTCGATGTCAGGGTGACAGCGGGCAGGTTTCTGTGAAGCGTGTAAACTGTGCTGACTAGGATGAGGGGCAGGTATATGGATTTTGAGCAGGACGAAAACTTCTGGTCTGTGGTCATTGAAAAGCAGGACTACAGCGGTGCGTCTATTGCGGGAAAGGAGTTTGATGGCTGCACCTTCCGGGACTGCAATTTTACCGAGGCCACGTTTTCCCGTTGTACGTTTTCTGACTGTCTGTTTGAGGACTGCAATCTCAGTCTGGTGGATCTCGATTACAGTCGCTTCTCCGATGTGGAGTTTATTGGCTGTAAACTGGTGGGAGTAGACTGGACGCGTGCAAACTGGCCGCAGATGCTGTTTTCTTCGCCGATTCGCTTAATCGAAACCATCCTGAATGAAAGCTCATTTTTCGGGTTGACCTTGCAAGAGCTGGTACTGGAAGGCTGCAAGGCAATCAACGTCGATTTCAGAGAAGGCGATTTCAGTAATGCGCAGTTCACTGGCACGGATTTTTCCGGCGCCCTGTTCCATAGAACCAATTTGTCCGCCGTTGATTTTGTTGATGCCTGCGATTACTCCATCGACCTGTTTAACAACCAGATTCAGGGGGCGAAATTTGATCGCTTCGAAGCCTTGAGGCTGCTCGACTGTCTGGATGTTGAGCTAATCGATGGCTGAAGGGGATAGGCCGCTGACGGATTCTGACACTGGAAGCGCCCTGGGCTGTGCCACAAAAGAAGTGCGAACACAGCCGCCTGCCCGCAATTTTACGCTTCATCTTTTTTACGTAACGTGCCCCCTGATTACTGTTAATAATTAACAAAAACTAACGCCAACCTTCCTGATCTGCGCTGCACATTCAGCCGTAACAGATGCGCGGTAAACCTTCGACCGGACTTGTTTTCTGCAACCTGCAGGGCCGTTCATGGCGCTCAAAGTCAGTTTAAGAGACGTTTTTTTGTCGCTGTGACCGGCAACCCATAACCGATAACCCAATTAATCAGGGGAACAACATGTCATATTCCAGCAGCTCTCATTTTCATCGGAGCAAGAGCCAGGGCGCAGCCTGGCGTCCAGTGCTCCTGGCATTAACGCTTTCTTCCAGTTTGATTCTTACCGCCTGTAACGGCGACGATGGCGATGACGGTGCGCCTGGTGCCAACGGCGCGAACGGAAGCGATGGCCAGGACGCGTTCAGTTACCAGCCCGCAACCATCTATGTAGCGAGCAACCCCGGTGGAGGTACGCCTTCTGTAACGGTGCGAAACGAATCCCTGCGCGTACTTAACAGCTACCAAACGGGCGGCAATGAAGGGTTAATTGTCGATGACGCAGGTAACCTGACTCAAGCTGGTGATGTGAGCGGCGCGGTAGGGGTATACACCGCCTGTAACGCTCGCGACCGCAGTACTGGTGACACTACTCGTGTACTGGGCGGCTCCAGCAATACTAATACCGGCTTCGTGAACCCCAAAGGCATTACGCCGCTCGGCAATACCGGTCTGATATTTGTTGCTAATGTGGGCGCCAGCAACGGTCTGGTTGTTGGTCGTGCGGCGGCCGGTGATCAAGCGCCCGTGGCTACCGTCGCGCTTGCCGCCAGCCCCTGGGATGCGGTGTATGATGACACTAACGACCGCCTGTTTGTGGCCTTGACCAATGGCTCTGTCGCGGTGTTTGACGACTTCACCAACGGTTTTGGTGCGGGCGGTGCCACGCGCAGCTTCAGCTCCTCAACGGCGGCGGCTACCAGCAACCTGCATGGCATCGACTACGACGCCGCCTCTGATCGGCTGGTGGTTTCCGATGTGGGTGCTGGCAGTTCGTCAGTTGCCGGGTTTGACACCGACGGCCTGCTTTACGTATTTGAACAGGCCAGCACCCTCAGCGGCAGTGTTACCCCCTCGGTCAGTATCAGTGGCAGCGCCAGCCGTTTGGGCAATCCGGTGGATCTGCTGATTGATGGCACCGACGTGCGTATCGCCGAAAAGGCAAACGGTGGCGGAGCCATTCTTATCTTCAACAATGTCTTTGTCAGCTCAGGCGGCAATGTGGCTCCGGATATTGCGTTTGCGACCAGTGCGCCTGAGTCCTTGGCGGTGCAGGCTGAAGGCAGTGCGGTAACCGGTGCGACCGATGTGGTTGATCCTGCTATTAGCTACCGTCTGCTGACCACCAGCAACCCCGCGACGGGCTCGGCCACCTCCGGCAACGTGTACGCGACTTCGCGGACCCTGCTGGGTGGTCAACAATTGAAGGTCGATACTTCCGGTATCATGGCGACGCTGAGCATTGAGAATATCAATCTTGATCGCAATGGCGATGCCTACATTACCTTCGATGATGGCGGCACAGTCGCGGGTATCGCGGTGGTGTCAGGATTGGGCAAGGCAGGGCTTCGCGACCCCTTCAGCCTGTCGCGCGACCGTCTGATTACGGGCAGCACAACCACACTCTCTTCACCTAAGGGCGTAGAGATCGCCGATGATCTGGGCGTGATGGTTGTGGCTAACTTTGGCGGCAGCAATGCGCTGGTGTTCAGCACTTGTGCCTCAGGCGATGCCGCACCGCTGGCAACCCTGAATACCGCCGCCGCGCCTTGGGACAGTGATTACGACCCGCTAAACGATACGTTGTATGTCGCGCTGACCAATGGTTCTGTTGAGGCCTACGACAACTTTTCCCGAGATCTGGGCGTTGGCGGCCCTAGCCGCACGATTGATCCGGCGATCGGCGGTACCGATGTCGCCACGGCTTCGGGCAACCCGTCCAACATTCACGGTATTCGCTATGACCAGCGCTCCGATACCCTGATTCTTTCGGACGTGGGTTCCGGTGCTAGTTCCACCGACGGTGCCCTGATGACAATCGAGTTTGCCGCCAGTGCGGATGGCGTGACTGATGTTGGCAAGCGCATCGCTGGAGCACTGCCGGTGGACAATACGGGCTTGGGCAATCCGGTCGATATTGCGTTCGATGGCGTTGATCTGTTTGTTGCGGAGAAGGCCAACCAGACCATTCAGGTGTGGCGCAATTTCCTGACGGACGGCCGCGACGGTAATGTTGCGCCCAGCGCTTCAGTGGATGTCTCTGCCAGCGCGCCTTCGCCCGAGTCGATTGTGTTGCTGCAAAACTACTGATCTCCAACTTCCAACCTTCAGTCGCCGGCCGGGGCAGCTATGCTGCCCC
>PAKT01000038.1 GCA_002710725.1 Spongiibacteraceae bacterium | reverse complement strand
TCCGGCCCACCCGTATACGCGGGCTCTGCAGGCGGCGATGCCGAGCCTCGGCGGAGAGGCGCAATCACTGCAGGGCATCGCCGGTACGCCGCCCGATCTGTCCCGGCAGATCGACGGCTGTGCCTTTGCGCCGCGCTGCCCACAGGCCATGAATATCTGTCCCAGACGTTTGCCGCCGGCATTCAGCCCGCTACCCGGGCAGCGGGTGGAATGCTGGCTCTGGGAGCAGCAGCGATGAGTCTGCTGGAGATTGATCGACTGAGCTGCCGTTTTGGTGACGTCACGGCGGTGGATGAGGTCAGCCTGAGCGTTAATGAAGGAGAGTTGCTGGGGCTGGTGGGGGAGAGCGGTTCCGGCAAGTCCACTCTGGGGCGTGCAATCTGCGGGCTGGTGCCTCCATCGCAGGGCCGTATTCGCTTTGCCGGCCGCCCTTTGCCCGAGCGGTTTACCGCCAGTACTTTCCGGCGCCAGGCCGCGCTGGTGCAGATGGTTTTTCAGGATGCCTACAGTGCCATGAACCCGCGTATGACCCTGCTCGACAGTCTGCGCGAACCTCTGCTGCTGCAAGGTAAACAGCGCGGCAAGGAATCCCGGCTGGCGCTGGACTGGCTTGATCGGATCGGGCTTCCCCGGCGCTTTGCCATGCGCTACCCCCATGAATTGTCCGGTGGCCAGCGCCAGCGCCTCGGCATTGCACGCGCCTTTATTACCGAGCCCAGGCTGGTGATCTGCGATGAGCCGGTTTCTGCGCTGGATGTGTCTGTACAGGCCCAGATCATCAATCTCCTGCAGAATCTGCAGCGCGATACCGGCGTCGCCATGCTGTTTATTGCGCATGATCTGGCGGTTGTGCGCCTTCTGGCCGAGCGCACGGCGGTCATGTATCACGGACGGATAGTTGAGCTCGGGGGGCGGGATGTGTTCGCCAGGCCGCGCCACCCCTACACCCGGGCTCTGGTAGCGGCAAACCCCGGTGCGGGCGGTGAGCTTATGGAATCGAGGAGCCTGCTGCCGCCGGCAGAAACCGGCTGCGCTTATCGCAAGCGCTGCCCCTATGCGGCATCAGTGTGCGAAGCTTCAGTGCCGATGCTGGTAACTGACGAAGCTGACCGGCAGGTGGCCTGTCACCGGCTGGAGGACATTGACAAGCTGCGGCGGTAGTGGAGAGAAATACGGAGGACTAACTTTCCAGGGACTCCGGGTAAGCAATGATACGCGGCGCGTCGCGGTCGCTCGCATCCATCAGAATCACCATCTCTTGACCGCCGAATTCTTTGGGCATCTCTATATTCCAGCGAAAAAATGACACGCGGATGCGGTTTTCACCAGGCTGAATAACCGTGTTCGCTCGGTACTGATAGTTTCCCAGTCCTTTGAAACGGTCGCTGTTCTTCTCCACTTCCTGTCCATTCACAAAGTGGCGAACATTCAGAATCTTGTTACTGCGAATCTTCAGGCCGTCGCCACCGATGCGCAGCTGCAGGTTGGCAAGTTCCGTCAGCACCTGTGCGCGGCTGGTCAGCAGGGTGAAGTCGCGGTCCAGCTCCAGCGGTTCATTGCTGCTTGCCACTTTATTGTCGGGCTCCGACTTTGCTTTGGTCTCGGCTTTGGCGACCCGTTTTTCGGTTGCGTCGGGCCTGTCGCTGCTGGCTTGAGCGCTATTGCGGGCTTCGGCCTCAGCGCGAGCGCGCCGGGCCGCCTCGGCTTGCTGACGCTCGCGATAAGCGGCGATTTCCCTCTTCATTTCCGGGATGCGTTTTTCGACCCGCTCCAGTTCGCGGCGCACGCGGATCAGCTCGCTTTCCACGCCGTCCTGTTTGGCTTCCAGCTGACGCAACTCACTGTTGGCTGAACGAAATTTGCGCTCTGCCAGATGCATCTTGAATTCGGCGTTGCGCAGTCGGCTTTGGTTGGTTGGTGTGGGGTCGGTTTCGTACTGTTCGCTGGCCTGTTCAAAACCGGCGACAGCTTCGTCATAGGCGGCTTTTTCGGGCCCGTCCGACGGTTCCGTATTGGCCATCTGCTGGCTCAGCGAAACCGATTGCTCGCGCAGGGACTGAATTTCTTCCTGCAGCTCTGCCTGACGTGCCTGCAGGCGGGATAAATCCTGGCTTGAGGGTTGTGCCAACGCACTCTGGCTCACGATGCTGGCTGCCAACAGGCAAACTTTGCCCAAGCGAATAATATCTAAGGGTTTCATGGCTGAAGTGGAGGCTCTAAGCGATTTCTACAAAGGTGTCACTGGCTATACAGTCATTATTGTTTTGCGTATTGATTGTACAGTGAGGGCGACAATATACCCGCCCCTACAAAACAGCGCCAACTATTACAGAAAATGGTCGCCGGGTCAAAAATCCGCCGTCCCGTTCATTCGATGGTAATTTTTCCGGGGTGGCCGACGGCGACGCAGATTTTTTCAGTCAGGCCAGTAACTTGTGAATTCGGGCGCCACAGGTTTCGGAAGCGCTTGTGGCGTCGAAATCCGGGCCGGCAGGCTCTTTGCCTGAAATCGGTGGTTTGAATCCGGAAACGGTCGTTGCTATCGACAGGGGAATGACATGGCGGGCTGCGACTGAAACCCTCGATCGCCGGTTTTGCCGAGTCTGAGGTGGCTTTTCAAGCACTTGTTTTCAATGGGTTTAGCCAGCGGTTCCATAGATTGCATGAATGCCCGCTATTGTCACTGCAACCCCGGCAGAGTGCGTTGACAGGGTTAGCAAAGACCGTTAGCTTCACCTAGCCCAAATTCAAACAAGACGGATCAGCCTGTGCCAAAAGGCTGGCCGCGATAAATAATACCGATCGAGGAAGGACCGTGTCCGAACAGAACAAGACCGTGAACGAAGCCATTTCCGCCGCGCGTGCCCGGGCGCGAGTGCCCGAAACCATTGATCCAGACAAATTCAAGAATCTCGTCGAACTGTTTCACTTTTGCATCGAAAGCTATCGCTCTCGAGATGCGGTCAGCAGCATCGGCCATACCTTGACCTACGACGATCTGGAGCGCCATTCGGCAGCGCTCGGCGCCTATTTGCAGCAGAAAACCCATCTCAAGCCCGGTGATCGCGTTGCGATCCAGATGCCCAACATTATCCAGTATCCGGTTACTTTGTTTGCGGTGCTTCGTGCCGGGTTTGTGGTAGTTAACACCAACCCGCTGTACAGCCCGCGTGAGATTAAACACCAGTTGAACGATTCCGGCGCCAAAGCGCTGATTCTGCTCGCGAATGTCGGGGAGGCGGCTGCTGAAGTGCTGGCGGACACGCCGGTTGAAACCGTTATCATGACCGAGCTGGCTGACCTGCACCCCGGTTTCAAGGGGCGTTTGATCAACTTTGCCGCTCGCCACGTCAAGAAGATGATTCCCGACTACGATATGCCGGGTGCTATTTCCTTCCGCAAGGCCGTTGCCCAGGGGCGCAAGCTCACCCTGAAAGAAGCGTCACCTGAGTCCAACGAGGTAGCGTTGCTGCAATACACCGGGGGGACCACCGGCGTGTCGAAAGGGGCGATGATCAGCCACCGCAATCTAATTGCCAACATCCTGCAGGCGGCGAGTATTTTCGATACCTACGGCTTTGAGGAAGGCCCTCAAACCTTTATCGGGCCGCTGCCGCTGTATCACATCTACTCCTTTACCTTGGGCTTTATCGTGATGATGCAGGGTAACCATACGGTTCTGATCCCCAACCCGCGGGATATGGATGCTTTTATCAAGGAGATGAAAAAGTGGGAGTTCAGCGGCATGAGCGGCCTGAACACCCTGTTTGTCGGGCTTTGCAAGCATCCTGAGTTCAAAAACATTGACTTTTCTCACCTGAAAATGACCCTGTCAGGCGGTATGGCACTGACCACGGCGGCGGCTAATACCTGGAAAGAGATTACCGGTTGTGAGGTTTATGAAGGTTACGGCCTGACCGAGACCTCGCCGATTGTGTCTACCAACCCCGGTGGTGCCAATGAGCTGGGTACTATTGGCGTGCCGGTGTCGAATACCGAGATCAAAATCGCCGCCGAGGATGGCTCCGAGCAGCCCATCGGAGAGCGCGGTGAGCTCTGCGTGCGCGGCCCGCAGGTGATGCTGGGCTACTGGCAGCGCGATGACGAAACCGCCAAGATGATCGACGAAGATGGCTGGTTGCACACGGGCGATGTGGCGGTTGTACGTGAGGACGGTTACCTGAAAATTGTCGACCGGATGAAAGACATGATTCTGGTGTCCGGCTTCAACGTCTACCCCAATGAAATTGAAGATGTGGTCTGTGCTCATCCGGAAGTTGCGGAATGCGCAGCAATAGGTGTGCCGGACGACAAATCCGGTGAAGTGGTCAAGATCTTCGTGGTTGGCAAGAATGGAGCGGTCAATGAAGATTCCCTGCGCGCTCACCTGCGCGAACAGCTGACCGGCTATAAAATGCCCAAGCATATTGAGCAGCGCGACGAGCTGCCTAAATCCAATGTCGGCAAGATCCTGCGCCGGGAACTGCGTGACGAGGAAATGAGTAAGACCTGAGCACTTGCTTTATAATTACCGCTGAATTCTCAGTGGTTAATGAGAAACGCCCTGCGGGGCGTTTTTTCGTTTGAGGGCTATGCAGACTAAACAGCAGATTGACGCCATCTGGCTCGCCGATGAACCCCGCTTGCGACGTTTGCAGGGCGACATAAAAAAGCGATCGCGCCAGGACAAACCAACGGATCGTTTGCAGGCCAAATTCAGCGATATGCTGGCGCAGTCGCGCGCCAAGGTAGCGGCACGCCGGCAGGCAGTGCCGCGGGTTACTTATCCCGACCTGCCCGTGGCCCGCGAAGTGGAGCGCATCCGCGCGGCCTTGCTGGGCAATCAGGTTATTGTGGTGGCCGGCGAAACCGGTTCCGGGAAAACCACCCAGTTACCGAAACTCTGTCTTGAGGCCGGGCGCGGCATTCACGGCCTGGTCGGCCATACCCAGCCGCGGCGGCTGGCGGCCCGGACCGTCGCCCAGCGCATTGCCAGCGAGCTGCAGTCGGAGTTGGGCGCCGCAGTGGGCTATCAGGTGCGCTTTCACGATCAGGTGTCAGATGGCACCTATATCAAGTTGATGACCGATGGCATCCTGCTTGCCGAAATTCAGCACGATCCTTACCTCTATCGTTACGATACGCTGATAATCGATGAGGCCCACGAGCGCAGCCTCAATATCGACTTCCTGCTCGGTTATTTGAAACTGTTACTGCCCAAACGGCCCGATCTGAAAATCATCATCACCTCAGCGACCATCGACGTGCAGCGATTTTCCGAGCACTTTGACAATGCGCCGGTGATCGAAGTCTCGGGCCGCACCTATCCGGTGGATATTCGCTATCGGCCGCTGGAGGAATTGAGCCCGGAGCTGGATCAAGCCGAGGCTATCGAGCAGGCGCTGCAGGAACTGGACGCCGAAGGCGGCCGGCGGCAGGGCGATGTGCTGGTTTTTCTGAGTGGCGAGCGCGAGATTCGCGCAGCGGCGAAACAGCTGCGGCGCTCCAGCCTGATGGGGCTGGAAGTTTTGCCGCTATATGCACGCCTGAGTGCGCGCGAGCAACAGCGCATTTTTGACGAGGGCGGTCGCCGCGGCTGGCGCGTTGTACTGGCGACCAACGTCGCGGAAACTTCCCTGACCGTGCCGGGTATTCGCTTTGTTATCGACACGGGCACGGCGCGCATCAGCCGCTACAGTTATCGCAGCAAGGTGCAGCGCCTGCCGATCGAGCCGGTGTCACAGGCCAGTGCCAACCAGCGGGCCGGGCGCTGTGGGCGCGTCGCGCCCGGGGTTTGTGTGCGTCTGTATTCGCAGGAGGATTTCGAGGCCCGCCCGGCCTTTACCGAGCCGGAAGTGCAGCGCACCAATCTCGCTTCGGTCATCCTGCAAATGCTCAATATGCGACTGGGTGATATCGAGGACTTTCCTTTTGTTGACGCGCCGGATCGCCGCTTTATCAATGACGGCTACAAACTGCTCGAAGAGCTGGCGGCGGTGGACAAGGGTGAGCTGACGCCGCTGGGTAAAACCCTTGTGCGCCTGCCGGTCGATCCACGTATGGCGCGTATCCTGCAGGCGGCCAGCCAGCTCGGCTGTCTGCAGGAAGCCCTGATCGTGGTCAGCGCGCTCAGTATTCAGGATCCGCGCGAACGGCCCGCCGACAAGCAGCAGGCCGCCGACGAAAAGCACCGTCGCTTTATCGATCAAGACTCGGATTTTTCGGCCTATGTGAATCTCTGGAGCTATCTGGAGGCGCAGCGTCAGGAGCTGTCCAACAACCAGTTCCGAAAAATGTGTCAGCGCGAGTTTATCGCGCCGAGCCGCGCTCAGGAGTGGCGCGAGCTGCACTGGCAGTTAAAGCTGTCCTGCCGCGATAACGCTTGGAAGCTCAACGCGGAACCAGCTTCCTTTGAAACCCTGCACCGGGCGGTGCTTGCCGGCTTTTTGAGCCATGTGGCCAAGAAGGACGAGCAGCACTGGTATCGCGGTACCCGCAACCGCAAGCTGCGCATTTTTCCGGGCTCCGGGCTGTTCAAGAAGAACCCGGCCTGGATTGTCGCGGCAGAACTGGCGGAAACCTCTCAGCTTTTTGCCCGCTGTGTGGCCAAAATCGAACCGGAGTGGATACCCGGTATCAACGACGCCGTGCTGAAATACCAGTACTTTGAACCCCATTGGCAGGCAAAGGCGGGGCGTGTCAGTGCCTTTCGGCAGACCAGCCTGTATGGATTGATCATTCAGGATCGGCAGCGAGTCAATTACGGGCCCATCGATCCCGTGTTATCGCGGGAGATACTGATCCGCAGTGCCTTGGTAGAAGGGCAGTACCGGGGCAAAGCAGCTTTTTTCGCTCACAACAAAGCAGCCATTGATAAGGTGCTGGCACTTGAAAGCAAGCTGCGGCGGCGTGATCTGTTGATCAGCGACGATGCCATGTTTGCCTTTTACGACCGGCGACTGCCGCCGGAGATTGTCAGTGCCCGACATCTGGAGAGCTGGCTGGCCAAGGCCGGAGAAAGCGAGCGCAAGGCGCTGGAGATGAGCGATGACGATGTGCTGGCCGTCAGCCAGAATCGCGAGGCCATCAATCAGTTTCCGGACACCTGGCGCTGGGGCGAGCTGCGCCTGCCCCTTCGCTATCGCTTTGAACCCGGCCATCAGGGCGACGGTGTCACTCTGGTGGTCCCCTTGGTGCTGCTCAATCGAGTGCCCGAGCACCTGCCCGAGTGGCTGGTTCCGGGTTTGCTGGAAGATAAATGCGTCGCGCTGGTAAAAGCTCTCCCCAAACAGTGGCGCAAAAAGCTGATGCCGATACCGGTCACCGTCGGAAAAGCGCTGTCACTGATGGAGGCCGGTGATCAGCCCCTCAGTCGCGCGCTGGCCGAGGCGCTGCGGCGGGTGGTCGGCGAGACGATACCGCCGGAACTGTGGCGTGGAGATCTGCTCGACGCGTTTTACCTGATGAATTTCGAAGTGGTGGATGAGCGCGGCAAAGTGCTCGCGCAGGGGCGGGACCTGCAGGCACTGAAAGCGCGTTACAGCGAGCAGTCGGCGGCCGAGTTACAGGCTCGGGGCGAGCAAAACACCGAGCAGCAGATATTTACTGAATGGACACTTGATCGGCTGCCGCAAAAAAAACGTATCAAGCAGGGCGGTGCCGAGGTTACGGCCTATCCTGCTCTTGTAGACCGCGGCGACGCGGTGGAACTGACCCTGCTGGATACGGCAGAAGAGGCCGACAGCCAGAGTCGCAGGGCAGTAGTCAGGCTGCTGACGCTGCAGTTGACCCGTCAGTTGAAACCCTGGCGGGAGAGTCTGTTGCGCGGCAATGCCGAGCAGTTGCAGCTGGCGGCCCTTGGTGTGCAGCGCAAAGACTGGGTTGAAGACGTGATTGAGGCGGCCGTCTACCAGACTTTTTTAGACGGTCGCGCATTGCCCCGAGACCGCGAAGATTACGCTGCGCTGATCGCCTTGCCGGGCCTTGAAGAGCATTTGGAGAGGATGGCAGCGCTGGCAAAACGCATACTGGAAAGTGCGGCAGCAGCGCGCACGCGCTTGAAAAAGCTGACTCAGCTGACTTGGATAGAAACGGTCAGCGATGTCAGGGAACAACTGGACGCCCTGTTGTTCAAACGGTTTTTGCGAGAGCTGCCAACCAGTCGGCTGGAGCAGTACCCCCGTTATCTGGAGGCTGTGTCACAGCGGCTGGACAAACTGGAAGGGCATTATCAACGTGAGCGGCAGATACTGATCGGCTTGCGTAAACTGACCGAGCCGCTGTGGCAGACAACGAGCCCGGAGAAACTGGCGGCTGACAGCGCGAATGCGGTGCTGGAAGAGTATCGCTGGCTGTTGGAGGAATACCGGGTCTCGCTGTACGCTCAGGGGCTTGGCACCCAGGCTCCGGTGTCGGAAAAGCGACTCAAGGCACTGTGGCGAGATTTTGAACAAAGCCGTGCACCCCGGGTGTGAGGCGATTGCGCTGACAGGCGGCTAAGCTAATTGGGTATGCGTTGAAACACTGAGGCTTGCGGTGTTTCGGCAGAATTTGGCTTTGCACGGATTTATGCCTTGACCTGTCTTTGCAGAACGCGGATAAATCCGTCAGGTTAGAACAAAAGAAAAATTAAACTCATGAACGCGAACATCGATTTTTCTGTGAGCTGTAACAAATCGGTATTTGCTTCATCTAAAAGGCAACATCAACTCAGGAGAGTATTCCCATGGCGAAAATGAGCAAAAAACCCTTGGCTGCAGCATTGAGCGCAGCAGTATTGGCTGGCGGCGCAGTATCCACAGTCAGCGCGGAAACCAACCCCTTCACGGCAACGCCGTTGACCGCGGGCTACGATTTGGCATCCTTTGGCAAACATGCCGAGGGCAAGTGTGGCGAAGGTAAATGCGGTGCCGAGTCCAAAGCCAGGGGTGAGGGCAAATGTGGCGAAGGCAAGTGTGGTGAAGGTAAATGCGGTGCTGAGTCCAAAGCCAAGGCTGAAGGCAAGTGCGGCGAAGGCAAGTGTGGCGAAGGTAAATGCGGCGCCAGCTCCAAAGCCAAAGAAGGCAAGTGCGGTGAAGGTAAGTGCGGCGCAAGCTCCAAAGCCAAAGAAGGTAAATGTGGCGAAGGCAAATGCGGCAGCCACTGAGCACGCTGTACTGAACTATGTCTGAAGTACTGGCAGGGCTGGGATTGCGTCGCGGTCTGAGCGACGTTTTGCAGCCCGTTGAGCCGGGGCGTATCGACTTTATGGAGGTCGCCCCGGAAAACTGGATGCATCTTGGGGGGCGGCTGCGCCGGGAGTTCCAGCGCTTTGCCGAACGCTACCCCATTTATCTGCACGGCTTGTCCCTGAATATTGGCGGTTTTGCGCCGCTGGACAGGGACCTGCTGCTGTCGATCCGGCAGTTTATGTCGGAGTTTGACTGCCCTCTTTACACCGAACATCTGACCTACTGTGCAGATGACGGGCATCTTTATGACCTGTTGCCGATTCCCTTTACCGAAGAGGCTGTGCGGCATGTCGCTGCGCGGGTTCGTCAGGTGCAGGATATTCTCGGTGAACAGATCGCGTTGGAAAACGCCTCGTATTATGCGGCGCCGGGCCAGGCTTTGTCGGAGAGCGAATTTATTCGCGCCGTTCTTGAAGAGGCCGACTGCAAATTGCTGCTCGACGTCAACAATGTGTACGTGAACAGTATCAATCACCGCTATGACCCGCTGCAGTTTCTCGATGAGCTGCCGCTGGAGCGCGCCTGCTATATGCATATTGCCGGTCACTATGAAGAGGCGGAAGATCTTCGGGTCGATACCCACGGCGCCGATGTTATCGAACCGGTGTGGGCGCTCTTGGACGAAGCCTATGCCCGGGTGGGGCCGCTGCCGACCCTGGTTGAGCGGGATTTCAATTTCCCGCCGATTGAAGAGCTGTTGGCTGAGGTCGATCAGGTTCGATCTGCCCAGCTCAGGTACGCTGCGGCGGTGACAGGCTGATGCATTTCCAGCAGTTACAGCGCTCACTCACGGCACACCTGCGCGATCCCGAGCGGCGCGCGGCACCGCCCGATATCGAGTCGCGACGGGTGGGCATCTACCGCGATCTCATTTACAACAATATCGAAAGTTTTCTCAGCGGCGGTTTTCCGGTGCTGCGCAGCCTCTACAGCGATGAACGCTGGCATGCACTGGTGCGGGACTTTGTTCGCGACCATGTCAGCCATTCACCGTATTTTCTGGAAATCAGTGAGGAATTTCTCGCCTATTTACAGCATGAGCGGGGCGAACGGGCCAGTGATCCGCCCTTCCTGCAGGAGTTGGCGCACTACGAATGGGTTGAGCTGGCACTGGATGTTGCTCCGGATGAGGAACTGGAGTCAGATCCTGAGGGTGACCTGATGTCGGGGCGTCCACTGGTTTCACCCCAGGCCTGGCCCCTGGTTTACCGTTTTCCGGTTCACCTGATCGGTGAGTCTTTCCAGCCCGACGAGCCGCCCCCGCAGCCGACCTGGCTGGGGGGTTACCGAACGCCGTCGCTGGAGATTGAATTCATGGAAATCAACGCTGTGACCTTTCGCTTGCTGGCACTGCTGGAGGATGCGCGCAGCGGAAAGGCAGCGCTTGAAGCGCTCGCAGCCGAGCTTCAGCACGACAATCCGGAACAGCTGATGCAGTTTGGGGGCGAGCTGCTTGCGCAATTGCGTGAGGCCTCCATTCTGCTCGGTACGGAGCTCTCCTGATGACCCCGCTGCGGCTGGATTTACGGGTGAATCCGCTATATCGTTGCAGCTCAATAAAACTGATAAATTTCGGACTCCGAATGCGTCTTTCTGTTCTGTTAAGGCTTTGCTTCCCGTCGCTCCTGGTTGTGCTTGCTGGCTGCGCCAGTCAGCCGGGAAACCCGGACCCGTGGGAGGGCTTTAATCGCAAGGTTTATGCCTTCAACGAGGTGGCGGACAAGTATGTCGCCAAACCCGTTGCCGAAGGTTACCAGGCCGTGCTGCCCAATTTTCTGGAGCAGGGCATCGACAATATGCTTGGCAACCTGCGCGAGCCGCTGAATATTGTTGCCGACCTCGGGCAGCTGAAATTCAAGGCGGCTGCTGCAGACGGCGGTCGCTTTTTGATCAATTCCACCGTGGGTATCGCGGGCTTTTTTGAAGTCGCGTCGCATATCGGTCTGGAAAAACGTACCGAAGACTTCGGTCAAACCCTGGGCTATTGGGGTGTTGGGCCCGGTCCCTATCTGGTGTTGCCGATTCTGGGGCCGTCTACGGTCCGGGACGCGGGTTCATCGGTGCTCGATGCGCAGGTTGACGCCATCAGTCAGGTCGACCACGTGCGTACCCGTAATCAGATGCGCTTTCTCGATCTGGTTAACACCCGCGCCAACCTGTTGAAGACCGAAAGCCTGCTGTCGGGAGACCGCTACACGTTTATGCGCGACGCCTACTTGCAGCGGCGTGAGTATCTGATCAATGACGGTGCTGTTGTGGAAGATAGCTTCGGCGAAGAGGAATTCGAGGAGTGGGACGAGTTTTAGCGGCAATTCGGCGCTCGTCTGTCTATACTTTTCCTGAAATGATACTCGCAGAGAGAGGGATATGTCTGTCCCTCCATGCCGCAAAGGCCTGACATGACCCAGCAAGAACAACGAAAACGCCTGTTGCTGATTCAGCGCGCTGATGATCAGCGGGAAGAGCTTGTGTCTGCCCTGAGCCGTCTGGGGTATACGGTAAGCGTCAGTGACAACGGCGAAGCGGCTTTCAAGCATTTTCATGAGCAGACGCCGGATGCTGTGCTGCTGGACCTCTACGTCGGCGAGGATGGTCGCCGGATACTGGAAGTGCTGACCGCTGACAAGCGAGAAGTGCCGATCATCGTTATCTCGCGCCGTCGCGTGATGGCCGATGTGGTGGAAGCCCTGCGCAAGGGCGCCTGTGACTACCTGATGATTTCGGGCACCATCGGTGATGAAAAGCTGCTTGGTCATGCGATGGAGCGCGCTTTCCAGCAAGGCGCTTTGCGCCGCGAGAACCGCGAATACCGCAGCAAGCTGGAAGCGGCCAACCGGGAATTGCTGGAAAGCCTCAGCCATTTGAAGAAAGACCAGCAGGCCGGCCGTCATATCCAGCTTAAAATGCTGCCGGAAACCCCGAAGACGATTGGCAAGTTCCGTTTTCATCAGCATATTCTGCCGTCGCTGTATCTCAGCGGTGATTTTATCGATTACTTTATTGTCGGTGACCGCTACGCGGTGTTTTTTGTCGCCGACGTGTCGGGGCATGGCGCCAGCTCGGCCTTTGTGACGGTCATGCTGAAGAACCTGTTTGCCCGCAAACGCAGTGATTTCCATCATCGCCACAGTAGCGCGATCCTGTCGCCAGCCCATATGCTGGACAAGGCCAACCGGGAATTGCTCGGCATGGAGATCGACAAGCACGTCACCATGTGTGTGGGGGTGATCGATCTGCACAGCGATGAGTTGTGCTATAGCATTGCCGGCCATCTGCCGGCGCCTATTCTCAGTGTCGACGGTACCGCTCGCTATCTGGACGGTCACGATTTACCCGTCGGGCTGTTTCCTGATGTGAATTATTCGGAACATCGGATGTTACTGCCGCCCAAGGCTGTCCTCACCTTGTTCTCCGATGGTATATTGGAGGTGTTGAACCCGAAGGGCGTGATCGCCAAAGAGCAGTATCTGCTTGAGGCGCTTGAGTATGGCCCGCAGACGGCCGATGATGTTATTCAAACCTTCAGGCTGGATAGCATCGAGGAAGCGCCCGACGATATCGCTGTGTTGGTGGTATCGCGAGTTTAGTACCCTGAGTCAGAACGCCGAATCGGTTCAGAGCCTTTAAAAAAGCCAACTACAAGATGTGTTCCGCAGGCAATAGCAGCCGCCAGGGAATACTGAAACAGTAGTTGGCTTTTTTGAAAGCTCCCGCAGGGCGAGTCCGAAAAGCTCTGCGACAGAGTGGCGCTCGATGGAAAGGCTGGCGATTCCCAGCGGGGTGCGCCTTGGCGCAAGATTTTTGGGGCTCGCTGAAATAAACGAACTTTTGGCTCAGGGCACTTGCCATATGCAACCAGGCAGAATCATGGTTGCTGAACATCACGGCTCTAATGTTATCAAGCTGGTCGGCGATGTCCGTCTGACCTTGTGCAACGTGCTTGATGACTACTTTGAAGAGATGTTCAGCAGTAGCGATTTTTCCAGTGTTATTGTCGATCTGACAGAAGCCGATAATGTGGACAGCACCACACTCGGCTTACTTGCCAAATTGGCATTAATGGCGAAAAACCGCTTTCAATTTGTCCCTGTCATTCTTTCTACCAACCCGGATATTACTCGGGTGCTGCAGAGTATGGGCTTTGATCGGGTCTTCAAAATTCGTCAACACCCGCTGCACACAGATCAGGATCTGGGTGAGTTACCCCAGATCGAAGGCAGTGAAGGGGTAGTGAAGGAAAAAGTGCTGGAAGCCCACCGGGTGTTGATGGGCTTGAACGAATCCAACAAAGCCCGCTTTCGCGAGCTGGTCTCAATGCTGGAAAAAAAGTACTGACCTGTCTGGTCAGTGTTTTTCGGCAGGCCGCTCGACCAAGCGTCTTTTCCCCCGCTGCGATTCCGCAATCTCTTTCAAGCCCTCAGCATCAAAAGCATCTACCCGTATCACATCGTAGAGCGCGGTCAGTGCTTCCAGCAGGCGATCGCGGTCGGCGCTGTCGATAATCTCATTCGCCACCGCCCAGTCCACCAGTTCCTCCCGCTCATGTCCCATCAGCAGGGCAATGCCATCGAGTTCGTTGACGTCGCGGTTGCGCACCGCCGTGTGCAGGCGGTCGCGCAGCGAACGGGTTTCATTGGCAAGCTGATAGGCGTGCAATACCCGGCCCACCGGATCTTCCGGGTTGTTGTTCAGGTAGACACCCTGGGTAATGCGATCGCGCAAACGGGTATCGTGGGTAATGGCTTTGGCCAGCTCGGTGCCGGTTTCGGCCGAGGGTTTGCGCAGGCCGATGGGCCCCAACGGGAAAATCACCAGCCTGAGAGGCCAGCGCAGGGCTTTAACCGGGAAGTCGTCAATG